>NZ_JBSIPA010000672.1:0-2517 GCF_053574605.1 Caballeronia sp. M23-90
TGCTGACGGGCCAGGCGCCCGGCGCACTGGATAGCGCATTGTCGGCCTTACGCGATATGCCGGCGCTGCCCGCATCGGTTCAGGTCGGCGATCCGGGATCGATGCTGCAACAGCGGCCCGACGTACGCGCTGCCGAACGCAGGCTGGCATCGAACAATGCGCAGATCGGCGAGCAGACCGCCAACTTTTTCCCGAAGGTAACCTTGCTCGGAGACATAGGTTTCAGCGCCGCCGATCCAGGACATCTGGTGCGCAAGAGCAACTTTAGCTGGCTCGGCGTGCCGTATCTGCAATGGAATATTCTCGACTTCGGACGCACGCTGTCGAGCGTTCACAGCGCGCAGGCATCGCGCGATGAAGCCGATGCCAAGTACACCAAAGCCGTGCTCGGCGCCCTGCAGGACGCGAATACATCGTTGTCACGTTACGGGCATCAGCGTGAGCATCTCGTCACGTTGCAGAAGGTGCAGGCATCGGCGGACCGGTCGGCCACGCTGACGCGGCAGCGGTATCGTGCAGGGGCATCGAGCCTTATCGATCTGCTCGATACACAGCGCACCCAGTTCAGCGCCCAGCAGAACGTTGTCGCGGGGCAGGCTGAATTGCTGAAGGATTTTGTATCGCTGCAGAAGAGCCTTGGGCTTGGCTGGCAGCTCAACGGCTGATCAACGGGGCTGCGATTTTTCCGTTGGTCGCGCATCTGCCGCCGACGCGCCGCCGGGCAACTGACGGCGCATGAAGATATCGATACGATCGTCGTCCTGTGACACAGGCGCGGTGAACGCCCGTATCAACACGATGCCAACGAACACGAGGACAACGACCACTGACGGGATCTCATACCAGATCGGATTCATGACATCACCTCTTCGGAAGAGTGTGAATACGGCCTCAGGTTTTATCACGCAACGTGATGACGTCCGCTGCTTTCGCAATCGATGCGCGAGCGAACGGCAGCTTCTTCACCACGCCCGTGGCCAGCGCCGTGCCGATCAGGATGATCACGCATGCGCCCACCATTCCCGCCGAGACCTGCTCGCCAAGAAACATCGCACCCCAGAGGATGCCGAAGACCGGAATCACGAAGGTCACGGTGATCGCGCGCGCCGGACCGACGACCGCGATCAGGTGGAAAAACAGCATATAAGCGACGCCCGTGCACGCAACGCCGAGCGCAATCACCGATCCCCACGCAACCGTTGAAACCGGCGCAACGGGCCACCAGAAGATCGCGAACGGAAGCAACACGATAGTCGCGCCCGTCATGGTCCCGGCCGCGACCGTCAGCGAATCGACGCCAGTAAGGCGCCGTTTCGTGTAGCTCGCCGCAATCCCGTAAAGCAGCGTCGCCCCCAACGCAGCCAACGCGGCAAGCGCGGTCGTTGCCGGCGACATACCCGCTTCTTGCGGCGCCGCGATCTGATTCCAGACGAGCACGAGGACGCCGGCAAAACCTATCGCGAGGCCGGCGACGCGCAGCGTGCTCAGGCGGTCCTTCAACCACAGGAATGCAACAATGGCGCCCCACAGCGGCGTGGTCGCATTGATAACCGACGTCACTCCCGCCGACAGCGTGAGTTCCGCAAACGCAAACAGGCAAAACGGCGCGGCGGAGTTGAGGATGCCCACCACGAGCAACGACCCGGCGTGCTTGCGCATGGTGTTCACCGCCTCGCGGGCTGGCCGGCGCGTGAAGAGCAGCACCAGCAGGAACAGCGCGCCGATACCCACACGCAACGCCATCAGTGGCGCAACGCCGAAGTCGGTCACACCCACGCGAATGAACAGGAACGATCCACCCCAAAGGGCGGCGAGAACAAGCAATTGAACGATGTTGGTCGGGTTCATCAGATTTTGGCGAGGGGCGTCGCGTAGTTGGGCCGGAAGGCGAAGCCATCATATCGATGCTCGAACTCATGACGTTTCATCCTGAAGCGAAATGTCACTGCTCGCCGGACCTGCGATTCATGCTGCCATCGTAGACGCGGGATTGAAGGGCTTCAAACGAGCAATTCTCACCGGTATGTGAGAAAAATTGCTATCGGTTCTTGCGGTGTCATTCACGCTGTCTTCATTATTTTGCGTGATCGCTGCGCTGGGCATCACCGGTTATCGGCACGGACGTGCCAAATCTGAAGGCGCACATTTCCCGATGTCGCCAATACGCACATTCCGCAAGAATCGCGCTACGGGGCGCATTGCGTGTGCAGTCAGCGCTTTCCGTTTATTCAATAAAACTAAACGATACCTGAGGAACCACGCGCGCGGCGCGTTCATCGCCATGTTCAATAACTTCACGATTCGCCGCGGTCTCACGATCACTATCGCCGGGTACACGCTCGCAATTGTCGCGGTGCTGCTCGCGGCTGCCGCGTGCCTGCGCCAGAGCAACCAGGCGCTGACGATCAAGAACACCCATATTGCTGAAGAACTGGCTTTACCGCCGGTCAAGATTCACTGTTCGATTCTCGCCGAAGACGCAATCAAGGCCGCCGTTGCAGACTACAAGCAACGTCA
>NZ_JBSIPA010000673.1:0-2503 GCF_053574605.1 Caballeronia sp. M23-90
TCCATGAATTCGCCGATGCGGCCATCGCGTTCAGGCCTGTACACCTTGAGCGCTTCATTGAAACTATCGCGCGTGATGTAGCCCATCTGGATCAGCAGATCGCCGAGAAGCGGGACGTTCGTCTCGTTCGGTTCAAGCGCGTTGCCGGCGCCGCGCAAGAACCGGAAGCCGGTTGCGATTTCGCTCTCGCGTACGATCCGCTGCGTGACGGGTCCGCCCGAGACGCGCTCGATTTCCTTGAGCGCTTCGTCCTCGAGCGGGCTTGCCGCCAGCACGATCCGGCGGCCCGCATGGTCGGTGCCTTGCGGCAGGATGCGGTATCGGATGGCATGTTCGAGCGGCACGTGCGTCTGGCCTTCATCGAGCAGGGAAGGGTCAAGCGCGGCCCGCTGCAGCTCGGATTGAAACGACAGTGCTTCGGCAAGCGTCTCCTCGTCGAGCCAGCCACGCGCCAGCAACACGCGGCCAAGGGGCGCTTCGCTTGCCAGCTCGTCTTCCATTGCGGTCTTGAGCTGGTCCTCGTTGATTGCCTGCCAGGAGACGAGCAACTCGCCCAGCCGTTGACGGCGCTTTTCGGAAAGCCCCGCCGCCGATGGAAAATCGTGCATCGTCTTGTCCCATGCAAGCCGCTTGCCCGTGACCAGATGCGACGCAAACAGGCGCCATGCGCGCGATACCGCCAGGAAGTTGATGAAGTTGGCGACGATCATGCGCGGGATGGAGACGATGCCCTGTTCCCAGCCGTAGAGCCGGGAGACGAAATACACCCGTTGCACGACCCGTAGCGCAACTGCAATCGTGTTCAGCACCAGCACGGTATTCATCCACGCAGAATCGACAAACGGCGAGGGCAGCAAGTCGCTCGTCAGTCCGAACGACGCCGCGCACATGAACGCAATGAACTGCAGCACGAGCACATAAGCCAGCATGCCGACAAACGATGTCACCACACCCTTGCGGTCACGAAACAGCAAATAGCGGTTGGCGAGCGAGCCGCTCCAGCCGGTCTGCTGCCACCCCTGCATGCCGATGCCGAGCACCCAGCGCGCACGTTGCCTATAGGCGGTGCGAATCGTGTCGGGGAAAAATTCGCGCACGGAAAGCGGCACCGTCACGGTCACTTCGCGATCTTCGCTGAGACCAAACATGCTCTTGCGACGCGTGAGGTACTGCACCGGAAATACCGCAAAGATCGATTCCATGCCGAGCTTCAGCAAGCGCGTGCCGACGTCGTAGTCCTCGGTCAGCGAATCGGTATTGAACGGCTGGTTCTTCGTGGTATCGATAAGCGCAAGCATCGCGCGCCGCGAAAAGCACGAGCCCACGCCTGCCGACGGCACGCTGCCCGTCATGCTCTCGCGGACCACGAGATCCTTTGCATGCCACTCGGCAAATTCATCCATGTACGTGCCCGCAACGAGCTCGTACCAGTGCCGCTCGAGCGAGGCCACCGGCAACTGGATCATGTCCTTGCGCGGCAGGAGGAAGTTGAAGAACTTCAGTTCGAGCGAATGCAGCACGTCTTCGCTGTCATGCAGCACGAAGCCCGCGAACTCCAGATCCGCGTTACGTTCGTGCTGGAGCGCTGCCTGCACAACCCAGTTCAGGCAATCGGCCTTGCAGGTCGGGCCGTCGTGCGGCACTTCAACGCGATGCAACTGCTTGTAGCGCATCCGCATGCGCTCGACTTCCGCGCTGGTCGCGGCATCGTTCACATACGTGCCCACGAAGATCACGTAGTTCCGGTAGTCGAGCACGCGCACGGCGTCTTCGAGCATTGCCGCGATCACGTCGTATTCCTGCCACGCGGGAATCATGATGGCGATGGGCTGCTCCGCGCGCTCCTGCAACTGCGCGGCTTTTAGCGGCGTGTATTCACGCTTGACCGTAAGCGCCCGGTACGCCCGCCGGACCCAGTAATACAGGTCGATGAACAGATCGTCCGCGCTGGATATCAAAATGATCACGGCAATGATGCCCGCGCAATATTGCAGCCCGTAGTAATACTGTTGTGCGTAGTAACCGGGATACAGGTCCATGGCGTGTCCTCATTTCGACGACGGGTTTCCAGCCTGCTTTTCGGCCAGCTTTTCGGCCTGCTGCTTGCGGCTGCGAACCAGCGCGGCGAACATCAGCAGCAGGATGAACATGCCGACCAGCAACGCCGGCACTGTCCACGACAACCATCGCTCCGACCAGGGCGCGCCTGCTTCATTGCCGGTATCGATACGGATCATGCCGGCCGGATCGCGGGTATCGATCTCTTTCAGGACGCCCGTGCCGTCCAGCACGGCCACGTCGGCTTGCGCCAGTTGCAGGCTCACCGGCACGATCGGTGCGCGTGCTCCGACGCTGCGCCAGATCACGCCGCGCGTGTTGCCGGCGTGAGCGACATCGAGTACCCCGACGCCTTGCTGGCTGACATCGTAGAGCGTCTCGTCGTCGTTGCCGGTGATGGCGAGGCGCGCGTCCGCGACCCGCACGTGCGACTTCTGGTCCGCGA
>NZ_JBSIPA010000674.1:0-2469 GCF_053574605.1 Caballeronia sp. M23-90
GACCACGCGGCCGAGCATTTCCCAGCCGACAGGCAGGCGCGTGGCGCCAGCCATCGGATCATTGATGGGCGCGCTTTCCAGCGGATAAACACGCGCTCCAGGCAGCAAGCCGGAGACTTCGGTGGTCGGCATGAGGAACAGCTTGTCGCCGGAGAACCCGACGACTTCGGCTTCGGCCATTGGAATGGAACTGCCCGCCGGCAACTCGATCATGCATTCCGATCCCACGCCGAGTTTCAATCCGACGGCTTCCAGCACGAGGCCCGCGGCGCGGGTCAACCGGCCGCACGCGCGCAACGGCTTCGATATCTGGCTGCGCGCCTTGCTGGCTTCGAGCTGGGCGCGCCATCCATCGAGATGCGGATTGTTCACCATCTCCGCCAACTCGACGATCGTCTGCGCCGCCATGTCTTCCAGCGTCGGCTCGGGCGTGACGTCGGGATCGGCGAGCGGTCCAAACGATGCCCGCGCAAGCTCCTGCTCGAGTTCGCTCAACCCTTCCTGCGTCACGCGGCGCGCGGCGCTTGCGGCGTTGTTATGCGTTTGCGTTACCACGGTTGCGTCCTCCCGAGCGCCGCTGCGACGCGCTCCCAGCGCGTTGCATTGGTTGCATCGATTTCACCGCTTGCCGCGTGCGCCTTGCAGCCGCCGCGTTCAATGTCCGGATCGGTGCGGAACGTCCATCCGGCCGCTTGCAACTCTTCCAGCAAATACGCTTCGACAATCGGCAGATCCGCCGGATTCACGATCAGGTACGGCGCGCCGGAAAGCGCCGGCTCGGCCGCGATCACCGAGCGTGCGACAGCCAGCACGGCGGTCGGGTCGAGCGTCAAATGTTGCGACACCACTTGTTGCGCAATATCCAGCGCCAGCGCGGTGAGCGCCTCGGCGACCACGGCGTCGGCGGCTTGCAGGGCGGTCTTGAAGGCATCGGCCATCGAAGCAAGCCGCGCCGCTTCCGACCGTGCGTCGAGGCGGCCTTCTTCTTCGCCCTTCGCATAACCCTGGTCGTAGCCGGCCTGATAACCCATCGCCTGGCCGGCGACGTGGCCCTGCGCCAGACCTTGCGCGTGGGCTTCGTCGCGGACACGACGCAGATGCTTTTCGAGCGCGGCCTGATCGGCGGCGCTGCGATCCACGGGAACCGGATCGAACGACGCCATTTCCCAGCGCTGATACGCGGACATGCGCGCCTTCTTTTCGGCTTCTGTCGGGTGAGCCTGCTTCGCGGCTTCTGCTGCGTCAGACATATGCGTCCTCGGCCTTGCCGCCTAACTGGATCTGACCGCTTTCGGCGAGATTGCGCACGACCTGCAGGATCTTGCGCTGCTGCGTTTCCACTTCGGACAAACGCACCGGACCGCGCGAATCGAGGTCTTCCGCGAGCAGTTCGGCTGCGCGCTGCGACATGTTCGCGAGGAACTTCTGGCGCAGCGGCGGTTGCGCGCCCTTCAACGAAACAATCAGCGTTTCCGATTCCACTTCCTTCAGCAACATCTGGATGGCGCGGTCTTCGAGGTCCATCAGGTTTTCGAACACGAACATCTGGTCGATGATCTTCTGCGCCAGTTCCGCGTCGAATTCCTTGACGTTTTCGATTACCGATTCCTCGTGCGCCGTCGACATGAAGTTGAGGATTTCCGCCGCCGTGCGAATGCCGCCCATCGGCGCGCGTTTCAGGTTGTCGCTGCCGGAAAGCAAGGTGGTGAGCACATCGTCGAGTTCGCGCAGCGCGGCGGGCTGAATGCCGTCGAGCGTTGCAATGCGCAACAGCACGTCGTTGCGCAGGCGTTCGGTCAGGAGCGCCACGATTTCGGATGCCTGATCGCGGTCCAGATGCACGAGAATCGTCGCAATGATCTGCGGATGCTCGTTCTTGATCAGCTCGGCGACCGCCGCCGAATCCATCCACTTCAAGCCTTCTATACCGCTCGTATCGCTGCCCTGCAAGATCCGGTCGATCAGCGCGCCCGCCTTGTTCTCGCCAAGCGCCTTGGTCAGCACCGTGCGGATGTATTCGCTCGAATCGAGCGAGAGCGCCGTGTGCTGTTCGGCTTCGTGCACGAACTCGGTCATCACGTTGTCGAGCTGCTCGCGCGTGACGTTCTTCAACTGCGCCATGGTCGCGCCGATCTTCTGGACTTCGCGCGGTCCCAGGTACTTGAAGACTTCCGCTGCTTCGGATTCACCAATCGACATCAGCAGGAGCGCGGCTTTATTGAGGCCTTCAGCGTTCATCGGACACCCAGTTCTTGACGACCGTCGCGACGATTCTCGGATCCTGGCGCGCGATCATCCGCGCGTAGTCGAGATTGCGTTCGAACTTGGCCTTGTTGCTTTCGTTGCCGAGCAAGCTGACTTCGGCATCCTTGTCTTCATCTACTGCGGATTTCGGCATGGACGGACCATCAAGCAGCGACAGTTCATCCGCCGCCCGCGCTCGGCGCGCCGGATGAACTGTCGCTGCTA
>NZ_JBSIPA010000675.1:0-2464 GCF_053574605.1 Caballeronia sp. M23-90
CGACTTTCACGCCCTGCTCGTGCGCGCGGCGCACGAGCAGGGCGTGAAAGTCGTGCCCTTCGTAGGACCGAGTTCGATTTTGCTCGCATTGATGGCATCGGGCATGAACGGCCAGAGTTTCGCGTTCAATGGCTATCTTCCTGTCGATGCTGCCGAGCGCGGCAAACGCCTTCGAGAACTCGAAGTTTTGTCGAGAAAAGCGAATCAGACGCAGATTTTTATCGAGACGCCGTACCGGAACCGGGCATTGCTGGATACGTTGCTCGCGACGTGCGCGCCTTCGACGCTGGTTTGCGTCGCAGTCGACCTGACGATGCCGGAGGAAACCATCATCACGCGCACGGTTTCCGAGTGGAAAAAGAAAGCCGCGCCAGAGTTGCACAAACGGCCGGCGATTTTCCTGCTGCTGGGCGCGTAAAAAGCATGAAAAAAACCGCTCGCCTGAATGTTCAGGGCGAGCGGTTTTTCCTTCTGCGCCGAAAACTACTTCAACTGCATCTTGCCGCCCATCATCAACGCGCTCATCGACGCATTTCCGACCGCCGCGCCAAACTTACGTGCAACGCGCTCGCCAATGCTCTCTTTTTGCGTGTAATCAACAAGATCCGGCTGTTTCACGATTTCACGTGCGACGTAATCCGCGTCGCCGAAACCATCGGCGAGACCGAGCTCGACGCTCTTCTGCCCCGTCCAGAACATGCCTGAGAACAGATCGGGGTTGTCTTTCAGGCGCGCGCCGCGGCCTTTTTTGACGGCATCGATAAATTGCGCGTGGATCTGGTCCAGCATCTCCTGCGCGTGGGCATCCATTCCCGGCGTTTCCGGCGAGAACGGATCGAATGCGCCCTTGTTCGCACCCGATGTATGCAAGCGGCGCTCAACGCCAAGCTTGCTCATCAGGCCCGTAAAGCCGAAACCGTCCATCAGCACGCCGATCGAACCGACGATGCTCGCTTTATCGACGAAAATCTTGTCCGCCGCGGCGGCGGCGTAATAACCGCCCGATGCGCACATGTCGTTCACGACCACATATAGCGGCTTGGACGGATATTTCGTGCGCAAGCGCGTGATCTCACGATTGATGATCCCCGCTTGCACCGGACTGCCGCCCGGGCTATTGCAGCGAAGGATCACTGCCGCAGTGGCGTCGTCTTCGAACGCGCTGTCGAGCGCGGCATTCACGTTGTCCGCGCTGGCGTCACTGTTGGCGGAAATTTCGCCTTCCAGCTCCACGAGCGCCGTGTGACGCGCTGTTTTCGATACCTTGTCGCCGGTGAAATCGAATAAACGCCAGACTGCGACGGCCAGGATGGCAAGGAAAACGAAACGGAAAAAGATGCGCCAGCGGCGCGCCGAGCGCTGTTCGCTAATGGCCGCGAGCGCGATGCGTTCGAGCGCGGCGCCCTCCCAGTTTTCGCCTTTTGGCACGACGGTAGACGCGGGACGCGCCGGGTCGGAAGGTTCGGTGGGAATGTGATCGGACATGCGTCGCCTGGTTGACAGATTAAAGATTGAATCGGGAGTTTGGGTTCAAGCGGGACGCAGATCGGGGTCGGGAAGCCAGAAAACGGCGCGGCCGTCCGGCGTGTCGCGCTCCTCGGTTTCGACCTTCCGCAAACGCGCGCCGCGGCACGGGCCGCCGACGCACTTCCCCGTATCCGGCTCATAGATCGCGCCGTGGGTGGCGCACATCAAGTATAAGCCGGAGCTCTCGAAGAACTTGCCTTCGGACCAGTCAAGCTCCATGGGCACGTGCGCGCACTGGTTGAGGTAGCCGAAGGGCTTGCCGTCGTAGCGGACGAAAAACACAGTCGCTTCGCCGCTTTTACCAACCGCGTTGCGACGAACGCCGTCGCCGCCATCGACCAGTTCGTCCGATGCACACACGCGCACAGCTTCGGCCGCCGCTCCGGTCATGCGTTTTCCCGCAGCCAGTCGCCGAGCGCGGTCACGTTTTCGGCCACGAACAGGGGCTCGAGCGCATGCAGCGACTTGGCCGGATGCGCGCCATAGGTCACGCCGACCGATGCCGCACCCGCGTTCTTCGCCATCTGCAGGTCGTGCGTGGTGTCGCCGATCATCACCGTGCGGTTCACGTCCTGGCCGAGTTCGCGGGTCAGCTCGTGCAGCATCGCGGGATGGGGCTTGGAGAAGGTTTCATCGGCGCAGCGGGTGCCATCGAAAAGGCTTGTCAGGCGCGACTGGTCGAGCGCCCGGTTCAATCCCACACGGCTTTTGCCCGTGGCGACCGCCAGCAGATAGCCTTCATCGCGCAGGTTTTGCAGCATCTGCCGCACGCCCGCGAAGAGCTCGGTCTGCTCGCCCTTGATCAGGTAATGAAAGCGATACCGCTCAGCCAGCTTCGGATAATCGACGGGATCGAGCGTGGGCGCCGCGATCTGCAACGCGTCGCGCAGGCCGAGACCGATCACGTAGCTGGCGGCTTCATCGGCGGGAACGGGCA
>NZ_JBSIPA010000676.1:0-2463 GCF_053574605.1 Caballeronia sp. M23-90
TTGCCGGAGTGCGCGGCGCTCGTCGCCAAGCTGAAGGAAATCGGCCTGAACGAAGGCCAGCAAGTCGTTATTTACGATGCGCAGGCCGCCGTCGAGCAGCGCGACGGAATCGTGGCCTAGCCAGCGCAACAGCCACCACAGACGCGATGCATACATGCCGCCCTGCGCATCGTAAATAACGACTTGCTGGCCTTCGTTCAGGCCGATTTCCTTCAGCTTGGCGACGAGCGCCGCGCGCTCCGGCAACGGATGACGGCCGTTCTTGCCGGTCTTCGCGCCCGACAGGTTGCGGTCGAGATGCAGGTAATGCGCGCCGGGGATATGCCCAGCGGCGTAGGCGTTTTCACCCGAATCGGTTGCGGCCAGATCGAAGCGGCAATCGACGATAAACACGCTGCCAGGCGCAGCGGCGATCCGCTCGACGAGATTGCCGGCGGAAATCAGCGTGGTGTAGTGCGTGTGAGGCATGACGGCTCCTGATGCAACGGGCGATGTTATGAAATGTTGAGCTTGAAGTCTAAACAAAAAAAGACGGGCCAAAGCCCGTCTTCCTCAACAAAACCGTGCCGCTTTTAAATCTTGCCCAACTGCCGCCGCAAAAACTCATGGAAGTGCTGCATGCCTGATTCCATGGGACTCTGATACGGCCCGACTTGCGACTCGCCGCGGTTCATCAGCGCGCGCCGTCCGGCATCCATGCGTTCCGCGATTTCGTCGTCCTCGCGCGCCGTTTCCATGTAGGCGGCACGCTCGGCCTCGATGAACTCACGCTCGAACAGCGCGATTTCCTCAGGATAATAAAACTCTACGATATTCGTGGTTTTCTGCGGCCCTTGCGGAATCAGCCACGACACCACGAGCACGTGCGGATACCACTCGATCATGATGCCCGGGTAGTACACCATCCAGATCGCGCCGAATTCCGGCAGCTTGCCGTTGCGGAACCGCAATACCTCGTCGTGCCACTTACGGTACGTGGGACTGCCGGGTTTTTCGAGATTCTTGTGCAGGCCAACAGTCTGGACGCTGTACCAGTCGCCGAATTCCCAGGTCAGGTCATCGCAGGACACAAAGCTTCCGAGACCCGGATGGAACGGCGCGACGTGGTAATCCTCGAGATACACCTCGATAAAACTCTTCCAGTTGTAGTTGCACTCGTGCACTTCGACGTGATCGAACATGAAGCCCGAAAACTCAAAATGTTTGGCCGGCCCAAGTCGGGCGAGATCGGCCGCGACATCGCGCCCGCTCGCTTCGAACAACAGTCCCTGCCAGTTCTGCAAAGGGGATTTGCCGAGGTTCAGACAGGGTTTGTCGGCGAAATGCGGCGCGCCGAGCAACTGGCCGTCGAGGTCGTACGTCCACCGGTGCAGCGGACACACGATGTTCTCCGCCGTGCCGCGCCCATTGAGCATGATGGCCTGGCGGTGACGGCATACATTCGACAGCAGCTCGATCTGGTCCTGTTTATTACGGACGAGCAGGCGCCCTTCACCTTCGCCGGGCAAAGCAAAATAATTTCCCGCCTCGGGCACCATGAGTTCGTGGCCGATGTAGCGTGGACCGTGCTTGAAAAGCGTGTCGATTTCGCGCTTGAGAAGCGCTTCGTCAAAGTAAGCCGTGACTGGCAACTGACTGTGAATTGCGTTCAGTTGCAATGCATTGCTCAGATTGGACATTCCCACTCCCGTGAAGACGTGAAAGCAGTGAACAACCCAACCATCGAGGATTCGATTTAGGGAGACCGCGAATTATAACGAAAACCCTTTCAATGGGGCGCCCGAGGACTTGTTTTGGGTCAAATCCCAGCGCGGAGTTCCAGGCTTTTGCGGGACTTTTCAGGATTTTTACAAGCAAGCGAAAGCAGCCTGAGACGCGCTACTGGCATGGGTCAGCGCATGGCGGAGGTCGGAAAAGCCGCTTTTGCCGTAGAATGTCCGACTTGTTTCCCGAAATCCGACATTACACCCACGATTCATGGCGAAAACCGCAACGCAGGATGGCTCGGCAAGCGCGGACAACGCGCCGCTCCCGGAGAATTACGAGACGGCGCTGGCCGAACTGGAGGGGCTCGTAGCGCGCATGGAAGGCGGCGCGCTGAGCCTGGAGGAGTCGCTCGCTGCGTACCGCCGTGGCGCGGCGCTCGTCGGCTTTTGCCAGCAACAATTAGAAAAGGTCGAGCAGCAGGTTCGCGTGCTCGATGGCGACACACTAAAACCGCTGCCCGCCGAATTGCAGCGCGCCACCCAGGGCGCAGGCACATCGGCAGATAACGGGGACGACTTATGACTTTTGACCAATGGATGCACGCGAGCCTCGATCGCGTCGAAACCGCGCTGGAACATTACCTGCCGGGTACGGACATCGCGCCCGCCAAGTTGCATGAAGCCATGCGCTACGCCGTGCTCGGCGGCGGCAAGCGGGTGCGATGTCCGTACCCGGCAGGTAATGTTCCAGCGCGGA
>NZ_JBSIPA010000677.1:0-2454 GCF_053574605.1 Caballeronia sp. M23-90
TGGATTGCCTGCGGGCGTGCTGAACGTCGTCACCGGCGACGGACGAACCGGCGCCGCGCTGGTCGATCATCCGCGCATCGCGAAGATTGCCTTTACGGGTTCAACGGAAGTCGGCAAGCAGATTCGTGTGGCGACGGCAGGCTCGGGCAAGTCGTTGACGCTGGAACTCGGCGGCAAGTCGCCGTTCATCGTTTTCGATGACGCCGATCTCGACAGCGCAGTGGAAGGTGTCGTCGATGCAATCTGGTTCAACCAGGGACAAGTGTGCTGCGCGGGTTCGCGCTTGCTCGTTCAGGAAGGCGTGGAGAAGCGTTTTATCGACAAGCTGAAGCGGCGCATGGATACGCTGCGGGTCGGGCCGTCGCTCGACAAGGGCATCGACATGGGCGCGATCGTCGATACCGTGCAGCTCGAACGCATTCAGTCGCTCGTTGCGCGCGGCGTTGCAGAGGGCTGCGTGATTCATCAGCCCAAGGCGCTGCAGATGCCGGAGCAGGGCGCGTTTTATCCACCGACGCTGGTGACGAATGTGGCGCCTGCGTCCACGCTTGCGCAGGACGAGATCTTCGGGCCGGTGCTCGTGACCATGAGTTTTCGCACGCCCGATGAAGCCGTCGCGCTCGCGAACCATTCCCGCTATGGACTCGCTGCGAGTGTATGGAGCGAAACCATTGGCCGTGCGCTGGACATTGCGCCGCGCCTGGAATGCGGCGTGGTCTGGATCAACGCAACCAATCTATTCGATGCCGGCGTCGGCTTCGGCGGATATCGCGAATCGGGCTTCGGCCGCGAAGGCGGACGCGAGGGGATTTACGAGTACCTGAAGCCGCGTGCGTGGTCTAAGCTGGCCGTTCGTTCGTCGGCGTCCAGTACGCCTGCAGCGTCCACTTCAGTGGCCGAATCCAATGTCAGCGCGCTGGATCGCACGGCGAAGATGTTCGTCGGCGGGAAGCAGGTTCGGCCGGACAGCGGTTACACGCGGCTCGTGTTTGCACCGTCGGGGAACATCGTCGGCGAGGTGGGGGAAGGCAGCCGCAAGGACGTGCGCAACGCAGTTGCGGCAGCGCGCGGCGCCGCAAAATGGTCGCAGGCCAGCACGCATAATCGCGCGCAAGTGCTGTATTACCTCGCGGAAAATCTGTCGGCGCGTGCGGATGAATTTGCACGGCAACTGGTTGCGCGAACCGGCGTCTCTCCGGCCCAGGCCGAGCGCGAAGTCGAAGCATCGATCACGCGCTTGTTCACCTACGGCGCGTGGGCCGACAAGTTCGACGGCGCCGTGCATTCGCCGCCGCTCAAGGGCGTGGCGCTCGCCATGCACGAACCGCTTGGCGTGATCGGTGTGGTGTGTCCGGATGAAGCGCCGTTGCTGGGCCTCGTTTCATTGATCGCACCGGCGCTTGCATTGGGCAATCGTGTGGTCGCGGTGCCGAGCGAAACCTGCCCGCTGATGGCCACGGACTTCTATCAGGTGGTCGAGACATCGGATGTGCCCGCGGGCGCGCTGAATATCATCACGGGCGAGCGCAAGCCGCTGGCGTCGACGCTTGCGAAACACGACGATGTCGATGCCGTCTGGTCCTTCGGCGGCGCGGATTTATCGGCGATGGTGGAGCGTGAATCCATCGGCAACCTGAAGCGCACGTTCGTGGATCACGGCCGCGTGTTCGACTGGTTCGATGCAGACGTTTCCGAAGGCTTGCCGTTCCTGAGACAAGCCGTGCAGGTGAAGAATATCTGGATTCCGTACGGGGATTAAGACGCATCGGAAGCAGAAGAAATAGAATCTGGGCGCTTGACCCCGCACGACAGCGGGGCCGCTCAACTGAAGGAGACACAATGCTCAAGAACCTCGATCCGCTGCTGAACGCCGACATCCTGCACGCGCTGTGCGCCATGGGTCACGGCGATGAAGTCGTGATCTGCGATGCAAACTTCCCCGCCGATTCCGTCGCGCGCCAGACCGTCCTCGGCCAGGTGCTGCGGCTCGACGGCGTGGATGCGCCGCGTGCGATCCGTGCGGTGCTTTCGGTGTTTCCGCTGGATAGTTTTGTCGATCATCCGGCCGAGCGCATGGAAGTTGTCGGCGATGCAAACGCGCTCCCCGCCGTTCAACGCGAAGCACAGACTGAAGTGGATGCCGCCGAAGGAAAGACGACGCCGTTTGCTTCAATCGAACGGTTTGCGTTTTATGAGCGCGCGAAACAAGCGTATTGCGTGATCGCGACCGGCGAAGGGCGCGGTTATGGTTGCTTCATCTTCAAGAAGGGCGTGAACCTTGCGCCCGATGCACCGTCGGGGAATGAGAAATGAGCCGCAGCGTCGTCATTCTCGGCATCTATGTGACGGACCTGACGTTTCGCGCTGCGCGCATGCCGCTGCTCGGCGAGACCATCGCCGGAACGGCATTCGCAATGGGGCCCGGCGGCAAGGGTTCCAATCAGGCGGTGGCGA
>NZ_JBSIPA010000678.1:0-2453 GCF_053574605.1 Caballeronia sp. M23-90
TGACGGCACGCGGGCTTCGTAGTGGCTTGTCCGGGGCTTAAGCCGCATCAAGCCAGATCGAGCGCCGCAGTCAGATCACCCAGCGGCGCTTCACCATTTGCCACAAACGCCCGGTCCCTCGCGACCACTCCCTCAAGCGGCACCAGGCCATGCACGCGGGTGATGAAGCGCAATATCGAGTTCGTGTCGTAGACCGTATGGTCGACCAGACCTTTCCTTGCAAACGGCGCGATCACGATCGCCGGAATGCGCGATCCGGGGCCCCACCGGTCGCCCTTCGGCGGCGCCACATGATCCCACCAGCCGCCGTTTTCATCGTGCGTGATGATGACGACTGTGTTGTCCCACTGCGGCCCGCGCTGAATCCGCTCCACGATATTCGACAGATGCCGGTCGCCCGATTCCACGTCGGCATAACCCGCATGCATGTTCAGGTTGCCCTGCGGCTTGTAGAACGCCACGGGCGGCAGCCGGCCTGCATCGATATCCGCGATGAACTTGTTCGTTGAAGCATCCTCCCCCACGCCGGCGTCGCGCAAGTGCTGGGTGCGTGCAAGCGTGCCCGGTGCGAAGCTGCTGAAATAGTTGAATGGCTGGTGGTGATACTGGAAGTCGGGAAGCATGCCGGTGTCGCGATGCGTGAGCGCGAACTCCCACGCGCCGCCATACCACGCCCAGTCCACCCCTTTGTCCGACAAGCGGTCGCCGATCGTCGCGTAGGTCTGCGGCGGCAACACCTTGTGATTCGAGGGATCGGCGAGCGTCGGATCGCCGCCTTCCGCGGGCCTGACGTTGCTCGGCTGGTAGGGCGGCGCCATGGTGTTGACCGCGTAGCCGTCGGCCGTGAGCGCGCCGTCGTTCACATACGAGGGTGGTCCGTCGAGCGCCGAGGCCGGCGAGTCGGGCGCGAGTTTGAGCCGCGTACCTAGCGGATCGTCACCGTCGAGCACGGACAGCAGCTTTTTCGCCGGCCCGTTGTGCGCATCGGGATATCGCGGCGCCTGACCCGAAATCAGGAAGATGTGATTGAGCCAGGAGCCGCCGAAAGCCGCCATGAAGAAGTTGTCGCAGAGCACGTTCTGCTGCGCGATGCTCCAGAGTTTCAGCGACTCCGCCGAGTTGCGGTAATGCCCCATCACCAGGCCACCTGAATCACCCCAGGCAGCGAACTGGTTGTTGCGCCCGGCATTGATCTGCATCTGGTTTTGATAGAAACGATGTACGAGGTCACGCGTGATGACGCCGTTGGGCAACGGCTGGCCTTCGGTATCGACGAGATGAAAGGGTCCGTTGGCAATACCGTCGATCTGCTTTTCCGAGATCATGTAGCGTTTGCCGTCCACTTCCTGCGCCTGCGGCACGAGACCACCCCAGATTTTGGGCAGCACCGGCATAGGCGTGCGTCCGTCGCGGTCGAGCTGCACATAGCGAGACGCGGGCACGGCTTCGAGCGGATATTGCACGCCCGGATAATTGCCCCACAGATTGCTGAAACTGCGATTCTCGGCGTAAATCACCACGATATGCCGGACTTTTGCCTGCAGCGTGCGGTCGAGCGCGAGATCGGCAGCGGTCCTGGGCGTGCCCGTGCGGGAATCGAGGAGATCGCAGGCGCTCAGCGACAATCCGCCCAGGCCGGCGAGGCCCATGCCAGCGACCAGCAGGCGGCGGCGAAATGGATCCTGGGGCAGGTCGGAAGTGGGTTGCTCGTCACGCGGATCGTCAGTCTGGCTCATGCACAGGCTCCTTCTTGGTTCTCGACAGGGCGCACCTTCGCGGTGCCCCGGCTCGGTCGTGCGAAAGATAGTGTCGAATTTTCAGAGTCAAAGCAACGCAGGCGCGCTGCTCCTCACATTTCGTCTCCTGAATCGTGCACGTATCCGCCGATCTCCGACAGTCGGCCAAATGGCATATGACGTGAAAACGAGATCGCGACAGCGAAAATGATCTCGTTCATAGCTCATATGCCATTCGGCCGACTGGAAAGCGTCACGTCTCGCGACTACTATCGATCGAACTACCCGGTTTTCAGCTGAACACGAGCTTCATGCCGACCAGGACGAGCGTCGCGGCCAGGACGTTACGCAGCAAGACTTCGGGCGCTCGGGCGGACAGCAGGCTGCCAATGACGATGCCCGGCAGGGAGCCAACCAGCAGGGAAACCAGCAGCGACCAGTCAACCGAGCCGAGCAGCCAGTGACCCGTGCCGGCAATCAGCGTGAGCGGCACCGCGTGCGCAATGTCCGAGCCCACGATTCGCGCCGTGGCGAGGCGAGGGTAAAGCAGCAAAAGCACCGTGACGCCGATCGCGCCGGCGCCCACGGAGGTGATCGACACCAGCACGCCGAGGACGGCGCCCGTCAGTACCGTCCAGCCGATGGTGCGCTTTTCGCGGCCCGCTGCGCCCGAGTCACCGCCGCGAGCCTCGCACGCCTCGCCTACAAGACCGGCAA
>NZ_JBSIPA010000679.1:0-2452 GCF_053574605.1 Caballeronia sp. M23-90
CGGCGGAGGTTCGAACGGATCGACGCTCGCATTTGCGGTAGACACGGCCGGCGAAACCGCGCCGGCTGATTGCGCTTGTCGCTGAGCGGCAGACAACACCGGCGGCGGAGGTTCGAACGCGTCAACCGCGTTGGTACTGTTCGGCGCCACCGCGACTTGTGCAGGCGCAGACCGGCTGGCAGCGCCATCGGACGGAGCGGGAACGGGCGACGCCAGATACGTCGGTGAATCGAAAGGCGCTGGAGCCGACTTAGGCGCGGCGACGCGGCGGATGCCATCGAAGCGCTTCGCCCAGTAGGGGTTCGTCAGATAATCAAGCCGGACCGTGCCGCCGGTGGATGGCGCATTCACGAAGCGCAGCTTGCCCACGTAGATCCCGACATGCGAATGCGCGCGTCCGGTCGTGTTGAAGAAGATCAGGTCGCCGGGTGCGACTTCGTCTGGTTCGATGGACTCGCCGCGCCCGCTCATGTCAGCGGTCGTGCGTGGCAGGTTGACCGAGGCCGCGCGGTCGACCACGTACCGAACCAGTCCGCTGCAATCAAAACCGGCTTCCGGTGTATTCCCGCCCCAGCGATACGGCACGCCGACAAGCGCCATTGCCTGGATGGAAATTTCCTCGCGCCCCACGCTGTGATCGACGAAGTCTGGAAACCCGGATGGCTTGGCAAAAGTGCGGTTTGCAGCAGTTGTGTTCGATTCGGCCGGCGCGCGCGATATCCGCTGCGGCGCGCTGGAGCAGGCGGCAGCGAGGAAGGTGACGAGCAGCAGTGACCAGAATCGGCGCATTCGAAAGGGCGAGCGGACCGCTCACCGTGATGACGGTCTCGCGATACTAGCCCGTCAGATGGGGCTCCGGCAAGTTTTGTTGATAAGTCACTTTAGGTTAACGCTGTAAGTGAGGTGGAAAACGACGTCGGTTTGGAGAAAAAACCACAAAAAAAGCCCGGCAAGCGATGCTTGCCGGGCTTTCGGACAGTGGGTGAAACTTTAAAGGATATCTGAAGCGTAATCCGCCAGACGGGACCGCTCACCGCGCGCCAGCGTTACGTGCCCGCTGTGCGTCCAGCCCTTGAAGCGGTCCACCACGTAGGTGAGGCCCGAACTGCCTTCGGTCAGATAAGGCGTATCGATCTGCGCGATATTGCCCAGGCACACGATCTTCGTACCCGGACCCGCCCGCGTGACGAGCGTTTTCATCTGTTTCGGCGTCAGGTTCTGCGCTTCATCGATGATCACGTACTTGTCCACGAACGTCCGTCCACGCATGAAGTTCATGCTCTTCACCTTCAAGCGCGAGCGGATCAGTTCCTGCGTGGCGGCGCGGCCCCATTCGCCGGCGGCATCGTCCGTTTTCTGCAGGACCTCGAGGTTGTCGTCGAATGCGCCCATCCACGGCTGCATCTTTTCCTCTTCCGTACCCGGCAAGAACCCGATATCTTCGCCCACCGGAACCGTCGCCCGGGTGACGATGATCTCGTTGTAGCGCTTGTCGTCGAGTACTTGTGCGAGGCCGGCGGCCAGCGCCATCAAGGTCTTGCCGGTCCCGGCCTGACCCAGCAGCGTGACAAAGTCGACGTCCGGGTTCATCAGCAGGTTCAGCGCAAAATTCTGCTCCCGGTTGCGCGATGTAATGCCCCACACGTTGTTCTTGTGGTGACTGTAATCGCGCAGCGTTTGCAGCAGCGCCGTCTTGCCGTTGAGCTCACGCACGATGCCATAGAACGACGGTTCGCCGTTCTGCGGTTCGAAGTACACAAACTCGTTCACTAACATGGACGCGCATTGCGGACCGGTCACGCGGTAGTACGTGGTGCCCGTCTTCGTGTCCTGCCAGCTTTCCATGCCCTTCGCATGCTTCGTCCAGAAATCCGAAGGCAGCGCGCGCACGCCGGAATAGAGCAGATCCTTGTCTTCAAGGACCTGGTCGTTGAAATAATCTTCTGCGGGCAGGCCGAGTGCGTGCGCCTTGATGCGCATGTTGATGTCTTTCGACACCAGCACGACCTGGCGATCCGTGCGCTCTTTTTGCAGCGCGCGGACCACGCCGAGAATCTGATTGTCGGCCTTGCCAACCGGCAGACCCTCAACCGGCTCGATGTCGGTCAACGTGGTCTGGAAGTAGAGGCGGCCGGTTGCATCGCGGTTACCCAGGGCGGAGAGCGGCAATCCCGCCGACATCTCGCCCACGTGGGCGACCAGCGCATCCAGCGTACGGCTGACCTGACGCGCATTGCGCGCCACTTCCGACATGCCTTTCTTGTGGTTGTCGAGTTCCTCGAGCGTCATCATGGGCAGATAGACGTCGTGTTCCTCGAACCTGAAAAGCGATGACGGATCGTGCATCAGCACGTTCGTGTCGAGCACGAAGAGCTTGCCGATCTCGTTTTCCGGCTGGCCGCGCTGACGGCGCTTCTGCTGTACGCGCGGCTGTGCGGCAACCGAAGCCGGA
>NZ_JBSIPA010000067.1:0-20729 GCF_053574605.1 Caballeronia sp. M23-90
ACATCGGCGCCGATCAGGTTGAACACGGTGGTCGCGCTAGGCGTGTAGCGCTTGATGCACATCGCGCGATCCACGAAGACCGTTGCAATGTCCGTGGACGTGATCAGGTTCTGCAGGTCGTCGTTGGACGCCACTTCGCGTTCGATCAGACGCAGCGACTGGAATGTCGCGCTGACGTCATCGGCGAGTTCGGGATACTTCAGCTTGTGCGTGATGTCGAAGAGCGAGCGTCCCACATCGGCGCCGATCAGGTTGAACACGGTGGTCGCGCTAGGCGTGTAGCGCTTGATGCACATCGCGCGATCCACGAAGACCGTTGCAATGTCCGTGGACGTGATCAGGTTCTGCAGGTCGTCGTTGGCCTTGCCGATTTCCTCGATCTTGGCCTGCAGTTCTGCATTGACCGTGATGAGTTCCTCGTTGACAGACTGCAGTTCTTCCTTGCTGGTCTCGAGTTCTTCCGTGGCCGATCTCAGCTCTTCGTTGATGGCCTGCAGCTCTTCATTCGACGCCTTCAATTCTTCCGTCGATGTTTCGTACTGCTCGATAGTCGTCTGCAACTGCTCCTTGCTCAGGTGCAGTTCCTGTTCGAGCTGCTGCATCACCGTGTCGTGACCCGCGTGGTGCTCCGCGGCCACCGCGTTTTCGGTCATCGCTTCCTGCACCTCGTCGAACAACACGAGGATGAAGTCGGCGTCGGCGGCGGCATCGTGAAACGGACGCACGGTCATGTTCACAAACGACGGATGACCATCGCGCTGCAGCTTCACGCGTCGCGCTTCCACGCTGTTGCCGGTTTGCACGGCCTGAAACAGCGCAGTGCGCAGATCGAGCCGCAACTCGGGCAGGACCACGGCAATCAGGTTGCTCGAAGGCTCGCCGCCGACGTAACGCAGGAAACGGCCGGCGTTGTCGGACATATGCACGATCTTCGAATCGCGATTCACGATCACGCTGGGTGGCGCGTATTGCTCCAGCACGCGCTGGTGCAACGCGCTGAACGAGAAATTGCGGCGCCCTGGAATCAGCGCATACCCCTCTTCTTCGACGTTCGTGTAGCGTCCCTGGTTCGACATGCTCGGCGTAGTAAGCGCAGGCCGGTTCGGCAACTTGGCAGCCTTCGCGCGATACACGCGGTTCTTCTTGTCCACGACCGTAAACAGGTCTTCGACCGAATCGGCGGACTCGGAGCTGCCCAGGAACAGATACCCGTTGGGATAAAGCGCATAGTGAAACATCTCGAGCACCTGATGCTGCACGCTGCGATCGAGATAGATCAGCAAGTTGCGGCACGAGACCATGTCGAGCCGCGAGAACGGCGGATCGCGCAGCACGTTGTGCATGGCGAACAGGATCTTCTCGCGAATGCTTTTCACGACCTCGTAGTGCGCGCCCGTCTTGACGAAGAACTGCCGCAACGAAGACGGCGGCACGTCCGACATGATCGATTCCGGATACACGCCGGCACGCGCACGGGCGACCGCGCTTTCATCGATATCCGTGGCGAACACCTGGATGTTTGCGGTGGAGCGCAGCAACTCCCGCTGCTCCGTCAGCAGCATGGCGAGCGAATACGCTTCTTCTCCCGACGAACATCCTGCAACCCACGCCCTGACCTGATCGCCGTCGTTCTTGCCATGAAACAGCGCGGGCAGCACATCGCGCTCGACCGACTCGAAGGCTTCACGATCGCGGAAGAAACTCGTCACGCCGATCAGCATGTCCTTCAGCAACGCGCCCGTTTCCCGCGGATTTTCCCGTAGCAGGTTGCGATACTTGATCAGGTCCGGCACGCCGTTCACCTGCAGGCGACGCTCGATACGGCGCAACATGGTCGCGCGCTTGTAGAAGCGGAAGTCGTGGCCGGTACGCGAGCGCAGCGTGGACAGGATGTCCTGCAGCGCGACCTCTGCCTCGCCACGCCGGTCGGCCCGGTCGTTCAGAGTCAACGCGGGTGCATCGATGTCCGGCAACGCGATCCGTTTGGCGTTGTTCCAGATATCCAGCAGTCGTTGCGGCATTTCGACGACCGGCAGAATCAGATCGACTTGATCCGTCTGAATTGCGTTCTGCGGCATCTCACCGTATTCGGCGTCGTTCGGTTCTTGCGCGAGCGTCACGCCGCCGCGCTCCTTGACGGTGGCGATCCCAACCGCGCCGTCGCTGCCGGTACCCGACATGACAATGCACATGACATGCTGGCCATGTGCCTCCGCAAGACTGCGGAACATCCTGTCGATGCTGACCGGGCGCCCCGTCTGAGACTCGGCATCGCTCGCGTCCAGATGCCCGTCCGTCATGGTCAGGCTCTTGCCCGGCGCGATGACGTACACGTGGTTTGGTTCGATGGGAGTCGGCCCGCTGACCTGCAACACCCGCATGCGGGTCACGTTCTGCAAGACCTTGTCCGCGCTGCTGACGTGCTTGGCCGACAGATGCAACACGACGACGAACGCCATGCCCATATCCGCCGGCGCATTTTCGAAAAAGCGCAGCAGCGCCTGGACGCCGCCTGCGGACGCGCCTATGCCGACCACCGGAAAGCTTAGTGTACTCGACCGGTGCGCAGCTCCCGGACCGTCCCCGGTTGCGTTCTCACGGCTCGCGTCATCGCCAGGTGGCGGCGCCGTTGATGTTGGTGTCTCACTCACTCCGTGGGCCTCGGTTCATGACGCTTCAATGGTCGATAGGTGCCGGTTCGCTTGCTTGAACGCGCGCGCGGCAACGATGATCCTGGCAGGCACATCAATGCGAATACCACGGGAGGAAAACGCCCCGATGCTCGTTCTTTTACGACCTTCTTGCATCCGGAAGCGTATTGCCCGATCAGGCAAGGACGGTGGCCATTATATTCAAACAGCATTTTTTAGGGACAGAAGCACATGATTTCAAAGGTGATTCGTACCTAAGTTGCCGTCGTGTCCGCCAGGTCTGGCGGCTGCCGCGCGTCGAGTTCGTCGCCGGTGTCAAGTGGCGGCGCCTGCACCGACGGTTCTACGTCGGGCGCTCCTCCGGTCAAGCTGCCTTGGCCGACCCGGGCTGTCCCGCTGTTACGTTTCAGATCCATCGACAATTTTAACTCCTATGTGGGTTCAGCCGGCACAAACACCGAATGCAGCGCGCAATGCATGTTCTGCCGGGCGACCGCGTTGCCCCGATGCATGGAATCCGGCAGATGTATGGACGGTCGGAAAAACCTGCATGACCCCACTTTTCTTTTTGATCCGCGCCCAATTTTTGGCGTCAACTTTTCCGTCAAGTGCCCGTTAATTCACTGGAAGCAAGTTGAAACTCCGATTCACTCGATGGAACTCGCACCATGGCATCACTCCCTATTTTCGACCGTTCCCCACCGACCAATTTTGTGGCGCCGAGCCGCCTCGAACTAAACCGACGCGAACAACGGCTCGTCGCAGACATGCGCGACAGCCTTGCCGCAACGGGTACGCTCGCCATTGCAGGGGTGCTTGCGATCGTCATGTTGGAGGCCTGGGACCTTCCCGCTACGTTCATCCTCGGTCTCCAGGAAATCGTGGGCGTGGTTGTGTTCGCGACGTGCACCTGGTTCATGTATGAACGCGGCGAGAAAAAACTCCGCCTGTACTCCTTCGAACCGGCAGACCATACGATGACCGGCGAAATCCGTGCGCTGCTAAACCGTCTGCCGGACGGCGCGGCTTATCAGCGAGCAATCGACGCCGAACAGCGTCCGTACACGACCGGCGAACTCGAAGAGATTCGCACACGCGTGAGGGCGTTCTCGCCAGCCGAATAAACCTTGGCGTCTTCGCTGCGGGATACGTCCTGTCGAACGCGGACCTGAAGTCGTGGGAGAGCATCCCGGCATCAGGTCCGCGTTTTGCGTTTTCGGTCGGACCATGTCAGCCCGAAGACGCCATGCCAGAAAATATCTCGCACCCGTTGGTCGTGTCCCCGCACTTTGACGACGCCGTATTCAGTTGTGGTGCTTTCATCGCGGCGCATCCGGGGTCGGTGGTCCATACCGTCTTCTCTGGATGCCCTGCTGAAGACGTGACAACTGACTGGGACCAGCACTGCGGCTTTACTAACGCAGCAGAGGCGATGCGCGAACGCGCATGCGAAGACGATTTCGCGCTGGAAATCCTGGGTGCGGTCGCTGAGCGCGGCGACTTTCTCGATGCGCAATATGCTCCTTACGGGACGGCTCCGACCGTCGAATCAATCGCGAGCAAGCTTGGCGTAGCAGTGCGTCTTCATGCTGCTCGCACCCTTCTTGTTCCCCTGGGCCTGTTTCATTCGGATCACGAACTCGTGCACCGCGCATGCATCGATGTGTGGAATGCAAAACCTGCGCTCAAGTGCTTCGCTTACGAAGACGCCCTCTACCGCCGCATGTCGGGCCTGCTGCAGGCGCGTCTCGCGGATCTTGCCGCACGAGGGATCAGTGCGACGCCTGAGCCCGGACATTGGCGCGCGAACCAGCACGACCAGGCGCTAAAACGCGAGGCGGTCAAAGCGTACGCAAGTCAGCTCAAGGCGTTCGGACCGGAGGGCTACGACGATGTCTTTTGTACCGAACGCTGCTGGAAGCTCGAACTAGCCAAATGAAAAGCGATGCGCCTTATATTGATTTCGAGCCCGTACCCGAAACGGAAGCAAGGGCAAGGATATCGGTGGTGGTGCTCACCTACAACCGCTGCGTGCAGGTGCTCGAAACGCTCAGCCGGCTTTGCGCGCTGCCGGAGCAGCCGCGCGTGGTGGTTGTCGACAACGGCTCGACCGATGGCACCCCGCAGCAGATTGCCGAATGCTTCCCCTATGTGACGCTCATCATTGCGCAGACGAATCTCGGCGCAGCGGGGCGCAATGTCGGCGTGAGCAGCGTCACCACGGAGTACGTAGCATTTTGCGACGACGACACGTGGTGGCACGCCGGATCGCTGCAACGGGCGGTACAACTGCTGGACAGCGCGCCGCGGGTAGGCGTGCTCAATGCCCGTATTCTCGTGAATGACGCCGGCGAAACCGACGACACGTGTCAACTCATGGCGCGCAGCCCGCTCGACGCAGCCGGCCTTCCCGGTCCTTCGTTGATCGGATATATGGCGGGAGCCTGCGTATTCCGCACGTCGCTCTATCGGCAGTTAGGGGGTTACGAACCGCGCCTGTTCATTGGCGGGGAAGAAGAGCTGGTGGCGCTCGATGTGCTCGCGAGCGGCTTCGCGATCGTGTACGCAGACGAACTTGTTCTTCACCATCATCCCTCACCGATACGCGACAGCAGCTTGCGCCGGCGCATGCTTGCCCGCAATGCGGCGTGGGTTGCGTGGATGCGTCTGCCATGGCGCGAAGCGTGGAACACCACGCGCGTTGCCATCAAGATCATTCGGCGCGAAGGCACTTTTCCCCGCGACGCTTTCTCTTTGTTCGCGGCATTGCCGTGGGCGCTCGCGCGGCGTCGCGCGATTCCTGACGACGTCGCACGCATGCGCGGGGCGGTACATCTCGCCGAACGCACATACACCCGTCCTGAAGCAGTCACCACACGACGCGCACCCTAAATGAAACGCAGGGGAAACGCACGCAAAATAAATGCGTAGGTATCGCAACGAACCAACGCTTCTTTCGTTCGCTTCACGAGTGGCACAACGAATGCTGTGTCTGGTCCAGCCGCCCAAGCTTCAGCGGGCGCGACCTGCTCCAAGCCAAGACCTTCTCCAGGGACACCATCGTGAAGATCGCACTCATCAGCGAACATGCGTCGCCGCTCGCTATTGCCGGCGGCGTCGACAGTGGCGGACAAAATATCTACGTGGCGAATGTGGCGCGTCAACTTGCCCGAAAGGGACATCAAGTCGATGTCTTCACACGCTGCGACAGGTCGTTGTTGCCGCTGATCTCGAAGTTCGAGGGAGCGCGGGTCATCAATGTACCGGCGGGGCCAGCAAGGCAACTGCCCAAGGAGCAACTGCTGCCATTCATGGAGGAGTTCTCGCGATTCGTGATCCAGTTCTTCCGAAACGAACCCACGCGCTACGACGCCGTACATGCAAACTTCTTCATGTCGGGCCTCGTTGGCCTTCGCGTGAAGGAAGCCTTGGGCGTACCGCTCGTCACGACCTTCCATGCGCTTGGCCGCGTGAGGCGTCTGCATCAAGGCTCGGATGACGGTTTTCCCGATGATCGATTCGATATAGAAGACGCGCTGGTACGTCGTTCGGATTCGGTGATAGCCGAATGCCCGCAGGATACGTCGGATCTCGTGTCGCTTTACGGTGCGGACCCGGCGCGGATCGACCTGGTGCCATGCGGGTTCGACAGCGACGAATTTCATCCGTCTGATAAAGAATCAGCCCGCGCCGAATTGGGGTGGCCGCAAGACCGCTTTATCGTGCTGCAGCTTGGACGGATGGTCCCGCGAAAGGGGATCGACAACGTGGTGCGCGCGATTGGTCTGTGCAATGGCAAACAGAGTGACGCGGCGCATCTCTATGTAGTCGGAGGCAATTCCGATGAGGCGAACGAGATCGCCACGCCGGAGATAGGCCGCCTGCGAGGAATCGCACAGGAATGTGGCGTGGCCGATCGTGTTCATTTTCTCGGACGGCGTTCGCGCTCCCGTTTGCGTCTCTACTACAATGCGGCAGATGTATTTGTGACAACACCGTGGTATGAACCGTTCGGGATCACACCGCTCGAGGCCATGGCGTGCAGTACGCCTGTGATTGGCGCCGACGTTGGCGGCATTCGTTACTCGGTCGCCGACGGTCAGACCGGATTGCTGGTTCCACCGAAGGATCCGGCTGCACTGGCAAATGCCCTGATCTTGTTAAAAAGTAGTCCTGATCTTGCACGAACGATGGGCGAGGCGGGTCTCGCACGCGCACGCGAGATGTTCACATGGGACGGTGTTGCGGACGCGCTAGCAAGCGTTTATGCGCGCGTTTCAGGCATTACTGCAAACGAGGGAGAAGTCGCAACCCTGCGCGCCGTCGGGGGCGCGTCGGCATGAAGTCACAGCCAATAGCGCCCGCGCCGAGGGTCCCGGACAGGGCCGTCTTTCTTGACAAGGACGGGACTTTGCTTGTCGACGTTCCGTACAACGTCAAACCTGAACTGATGCAGCTCGCGCCTGGTGCGCGTGAGGCCTTGCAGATTTTCTCGCGCCTCGAGGTTCCGCTCTATGTGATCAGCAATCAGAGCGGCGTGGCGTTGGGCAAGTTTCCTGTCGAAGCGCTGGACGCCGTTGAAGACCGTTTGCACGAACTCGTGTCGGAATGCGGCGCGACATTGTCCGGCGTCTACTGGTGCGTTCATCATCCGGAGGGCATGGTCGCGCCCTACAACCGCTCGTGTGACTGTCGCAAGCCGCTGCCAGGCATGTTGCTCAACGCGTCGGACGATCATCACATCGCGCTCGCGTCAAGTTGGTTCATCGGTGACATTCTCGACGACGTGGAAGCAGGAAACCGTTCGGGGTGCCGCACCATTCTTATCGATAACGGCAATGAGACGGTGTGGCGTCGCGGACCGTACAGAAAACCTTTGTGCCTGGCGCCCGATCTCCACGAAGCTGCGCGTGTAATCGAAAAAGCCACGCAAACCTCGGAGCTTGTCCAATGAAGCAGGCACCCGTGGTCAATATCGTCATCGAGTCGCACGCGCGCGCGCCGGCTACACGGTCCGCGCAACCCTGGGGCGACAATATCAAGCGCATCCTGTGCATTCGCCTCGACAACCTCGGCGACGTGCTGATGACCACGCCCGCTTTGCATGCGTTACGGACGTCGGCGCCGGGACGGCACATCACGCTGCTGGCGTCGCGCTCGGGTGCGCAGGCGGCACGTTATATCGATGACGTTGACAACGTGATCGAGTATGAAGCGCCCTGGGTCAAGAACAACCGTACCGCTAATGCCGCGACCGACCTCGACATGCGCTCGCATCTTCAGGCGGAAGGTTTCGACGCCGCCGTGATCTTCACCGTATATAGCCAGAACCCGATGCCTGCCGCCATGTTGTGCCACCTTGCAGGCATCCCGAGGCGGCTCGCGCACTGTCGTGAGAATCCGTATGCGTTGCTGACCGACTGGGTTGCGGAACCGGAGCCGCAGACCGGCACGCGTCACGAAGTCGAACGGCAACTTGCTTTGGTGCAGCACGTCGGCGCGCACTCGAACAATACGCGCATGCATTTCAACGTGCGCCCGGACGACATCGACTCATTGGCAATCAAGCTTGCTGATCGGGGCCTCTCGATCGACGAACCCTTCATCACGATGCACCCCGGCGCCACGGCAGCATCAAGACGTTATCCCGCCGAGCGGTTTGCACAAGCAGCCGCGCAACTCGCCGACACGACCGGCTGGCCTGTATTGATCACAGGCGGCCCGGATGAAGCCGAAGTTTGCGCCCAGGCGGGCGGATCGCACTGGATGACGGTCAACCTTGCCGGCGTGCTCGAACTCGGAGAGCTTGCCGCGCTGATCGCACGCACGAAAGTGCTGATCTCGAATAACAGCGGGCCGGTGCACATTGCGTCTGCGCTGGGTACACCCGTCGTCGATTTATATGCGCTGACCAACCCGCAGCACACGCCGTGGCAGACACCGCACCGCGTGCTCCACCACGATGTGCCGTGCCGCTGGTGCTACCGCAGCGTCTGTCCCGAAGGACACCATGCGTGCCTGACGGGGGTATCGGTCGAACAGGTAGTGAGTGCCGCCATGCAGCTTCTGCACGACGAACCCGTATCCACAGCAACGCAAGCAACCCTCGCGACCTCGTGAACCCTTCTCCTAATCAAGGCGACTCAACCATGTACACATTGGGCATCAACGCGGTGTATCACGACAGCGCCGCTGTGCTGATCGAGGACGGCGTAGTCATTGCAGCAGCAGAGGATGAACGCTTCACGCACATCAAGCATGCGAAGCGGCCTGTGCCGTTTTCCACGTGGCAACTGCCTTTCGATGCCATCGACTATTGCCTTAAGGAAGCCGGCATCGAACTCGCGGATGTTGACCACGTTGCGTATTCGTACGATCCGAAGCTGCTTTCGTCCATGCCGACGCACGCGGGCGCGACCATCGAATTGCCGCTCGAGCCGGGGCTCAAGCCGCTGTCGAATCCTTCGGAATCGCCGTGGGACCCCTTGTTTTTAAGCTACATCATGAATGCGCGTGCGCAGTTGATCGACGGCGCACCGCATCATCTGATAAAACGCTTTCGCAGCAACGGGCGCGCGATGCGCTTCGAGTGGCATTACGTCGACCACCATCTCTCGCACGAAGCGAGCGCGTTTCTCGCGGCGCCGTTCACCGATACCGCCGTGCTGACCATGGACGGCCGCGGTGAAGGCGTGACAACGAGCCTCGGCCAATTTGTCGATGGCGAATACAAGCGGCTGAAACAGGTGGAGTTGCCGCATTCGCTTGGGCTTCTCTATGAGACGGTAACCGGCTATCTCGGCTTCCTGCACTCCTCCGATGAATACAAGGTGATGGCACTCGCCTCTTACGGCAAACCTGAGCACATCGATGCGTTCCGCGAGATCGTCAAGTACCGGCAGGACGGCACTTATACAGTAGACGCGCCACGTCTTGTAGAACGCTTCGGGCCTGCCCGCGAACGCGGCGGCTCGCTTGAACAACGACACTTCGACATTGCCCATTCGTTGCAAGCCGTGCTGGAAGAAACCGTGCTGAAACTCGCTGGCTGGTTGCACGAACAAACCGGTCTCGACAAACTCTCCATGGCCGGGGGCGTGGCGCTGAACTGCGTGATGAATGCGCGCGTACGCGATCGCAGCCCGTTCAAGGAAGTCTGGGTGCAACCTGCATCGGGCGACGCGGGCACCGCATTGGGCGCCGCGCTCTGGATCGACTATCGCAAGCGTGCGGAAACGGGTGACCGCTCGCGCAAGTGGCAGATGGATCATGCGTATCTCGGCCCGGAATACGCGGATGACGAAATCGAGCAATTGCTCAAGTGGACCAAGGCGCCGTATCGGCGGATGCATGATATAGCGGCTGAAACGGCTGACATCCTTGCGCAAAACAAGGTGATCGGCTGGTATCAGGGACGCACGGAATTCGGTCCGCGCGCACTTGGCGCACGTTCCATTCTCGCGTCGCCCATCGATCCGTCCATGCAGTCCAAGCTCAACGAGATCAAGGATCGCGAGGACTTCCGGCCGGTCGCGCCGGTCATCATGGAAGAGTACGCCAGCGAGTGGTTCGTGGACGGCGGTGTAGCGCCGTTCATGTTGTTCATCTTCGATGTACACCCCGCAAAGGAAACGCAGATCCCTGCTGTGCGGCACGTCGACGGCACCGCACGCGTGCAGACAGTGAACCGCAATCAGCATGCGCTTTACTACGATCTGATCGATGCCTTTCGCAAACGCACAGGCGTGCCCGTGCTGGTCAACACGTCCTTCAATACGCGTGGCGAACCAATGGTTAATTCTCCGCGTGACGCGCTGGAATCCTTCTGGACGTCGCCGCTCGACGCACTCGTGATCGGTTCGTTCCTGATCGAGAAGAATGGGGTCCGCGCATGAGTACGTTCGCGGCGAGCCCGACTGATGCCTTCGAAAACGTGCTGCGTAAAGGCGAGAAGTCAACGGATGATTCGCGGTTCGCCGCAACGCCCGACATCTCCGTGGTCGTGCCGACCTACAAGCGCCCGGCGATGCTCGAACGCTGCCTCGCGTCGATCCTGACGCAGGACTATGACCCGGCGCGCTTCGAGATCATTGTCTGCGACGATGGTCCGGACGATGCAACCCGCGCAACCGTTGAGCGCATCGCACACGAGCGCGCGAAGACCGGACCGCGCGTACGCTATCTGCCTGTCACAGCGACACAAGGTCCGGCTGGCGCACGCAACGCGGGCTGGCGTTTATCGCGAGCGAGCAGCATTGCGTTCACCGACGACGATACGCAACCCGACGCGCGCTGGTTGTCATCAGGTATGAACGTCCTTGCGGAAGGTTCGGGCGCCGTGGCGGGACGCATCATTGTGCCGTTGAGCGGCCGTCCGACCGACTACGAAAGCGATGCCGCCGGCCTCGCACACGCAGAATTCGCAACGGCCAATACCTTTGCACAACGCTCGGCGCTGGAACGCATTGGAGGATTCGACGCCCGGTTCACCGCCGCGTGGCGTGAAGATTCCGACTTGCATTTCGCGTTCATGGAAGCAGGCATACCGATCGCCCGTGCCGATGATGCGATCGTGCTGCACCCGGTACGTCCCGCACGATGGGGCGTAAGCATGTCGCAACAAAAGAAGAGCCAGTTCGACGCGCTGCTGTACAAGAAATACCCGGCGCTGTTCAAAGCCCGCATTCGCCGCGCACCACCGATGCTGTATTACGCGATCATCATGGCGGCCATCGTTGCGGTCGTTACCGGCGCTTATGGCCACGCACAGCTCTCGGGACTCTCCGTGATCGCTTGGCTTGCGTTGACCGCATGGTTTTGCATCACGCGTCTCAGGCATACCTCGCGCGCACCATCGCACCTGATGGAAATGGCGTGCACCTCAGTCGTCATCCCTTTCCTTTCGATCTACTGGCGGCTCTATGGCGCGCTGAAGTTCAAGGTGCTCTTCTTATGACCGAGCGCATCGCGATCTTTCGTGCCTTGCAACTCGGTGACATGCTGTGCGCCGTTCCCGCGTTGCGTGCATTGCGGCAAGCGAAGCCCGGTGCGCATATCGCGTTGATTGGCCTGCCCTGGGCGCAAAGTTTCGTCACACGCTATGCGCATCTCGTCGATGAGCTGATCGTTTTTCCTGGCGCAATCGGCTTCCCGGAGCAAGCGGAGACCAATGAGCATCTGGAAAGCTTCTGGCAAGACATGCGCGCACGTCGCTTCGATCTCGCCATCCAGATGCACGGGAGCGGAGGCATCGCCAACGATATCGTCGGGCGGATGGACGCATCTTCAAATGCAGGCTTCGTGCAACCGGGCGAGCCGCAACGAGATGGCGTGTTTGTCGAATGGCCTGAAACGCTTAATGAAATCCTGCGCTATACGACGCTGATGCAGGCCCTGGGTTGCGGCGCGGAAGATACAAGTCTGGAGATTCCGCTAAATGATGAAGACCTTGCGGAATATGCCCGTCTGGCGCGTGTTTTCGGGCTAAGACCCGATCGTCTCGTGCTGATCCATCCCGGCGCTCAACTGCCTTCGCGCCGCTGGCCTGCTGAGCGCTTCGCGCAAGTTGCATCGACACTTGCCGGCGAAGGCTGGCAAATTGCGATCACCGGCGCGGCAAGCGAGCACTTGCTGACCACGAGCGTCGCCTCTGCAATGAGGGGCCGTGCAATCAACCTCGCAGGAAAAACGTCGTTGGGCGGTCTCGCCGCGCTGGTATCGAACGCTCGGCTGGTGGTCTGCAACGATACCGGTCTTTCGCACGTCGCCGCCGCCATGAAAACGCGCAGTGTAGTAGTCGCGTCAGGCAGCGACACCCGCAGATGGGAGCCGCTCGACCGCGACCGGCATCGCGTGCTCGCCGATTATCCGTCTTGCCGGCCATGCGCGTTTCGTGAGTGTCCCTACGGACATCCGTGCGCACTCAACGTGCATGCAGAGCACGTGGTCGACGCCGCCTTGAACCAACTCTCACACTACGCGACCACTCATGCCGAATGACGCTCAACGACGCCTGCGCGTTCTTACATGGCACGTGCATGGCAACTATCTCTACTACCTGACCCAGGCGCATCACGACTTCCATCTTGTGACGAAACCCGGCAATCCGCCAGGGTACGCCGGTGCCGGTGGTGTTTTGCCATGGGGCGCGAACGTGCATGAAGTGCCTGCAGAACAAGTCGCATCGCAGGAATTCGATGTAATCCTGTTCCAGCATAAAACCCAATGGGATGACGACCGCGTCAATCTGCTGAGCGACGCGCAACGCCGCCTACCGCGCGTCTATATTGAACATGATCCGCCACAGGAAAACCCGTTCGAGCAGCGTCATTGGGTAGACGATTCCAACACGCTGCTCGTCCATGTGACGCATTTCAACAAGCTCATGTGGGACTGCGGCGCGACACCGACACGCGTGATCGAACACGGCGTGATCGTGCCCGATGGCGTGCGGTACACCGGCGAGAAAGAACGTGGCATTGTAGTCATCAATCATCTGCGGCAGCGCGGCCGGCGTTTGGGTAACGATGTCTACGCCGATGTTATCAAGCACGTGCCGCTGGATCTCGTCGGCATGGATGCACAATCAGCGGGCGGTCTGGGTGAGATCGGCAATCTGGAACTTGCGGCGTTTTCGGCGCAATATCGGTTCTTCTTCAACCCTATTCGCTGGACCAGCCTGGGTCTCGCCATTGTCGAAGCGATGACCATCGGCATGCCGATCATCGGGCTCGCGACAACCGAACTCGCAACGGTGATTCGCAATGGCGAAAGCGGTTACATCGACACGAACGTAGCTGCGCTGGTCGATGCAATGCAGCGCCTGATCCGCGATCCTAAAGAAGCGCGTCTATTGGGCGACGGCGCACGCAAGGTCGCCATTGAGCGCTTTCATATCGACCGGTTCGCAGCGGACTGGAACGAGACCTTGCGTCATGTCACGAGCTAACTCAAGCATCCGAGGATCATCATGAAAGAACATCATCGCAGGCGCATTCTGGTGACCGGCGGCGCCGGATTCCTCGGCTCGCATTTGTGCGAACGACTCGTGGCGCTCGGGCACGACGTGCTGTGCGTCGATAACTTCTATACCGGGACGAAGGACAACATTGCGCACTTGCTGGACTGCGCGAACTTCGAGCTGATGCGTCACGACGTGACGTTTCCGCTCTATGTGGAAGTGGATGAAATCTACAACCTCGCGTGCCCTGCTTCGCCGATTCATTATCAATACGATCCGGTGCAGACAACGAAGACCAGCGTGCACGGTGCGATCAACATGCTCGGCCTCGCCAAGCGCGTGAAGGCGAGAATCTTCCAGGCATCGACAAGCGAAGTCTATGGCGACGCCCGCGTTCATCCACAACGGGAAGACTACTGGGGACACGTCAATCCGCTTGGACCTCGCGCGTGTTACGACGAAGGCAAGCGCTGCGCCGAAACGCTTTTCATGGATTATCGGCGGCAGCATGGTTTGTCGATCAAGGTCGCGCGGATCTTCAATACGTATGGTCCGCGCATGCATCCCGCAGATGGCCGCGTCATCTCTAACTTCATGATGCAGGCGCTAGCAGGAAAGCCGATGACCATGTACGGCGACGGCTCGCAGACGCGCTCGTTCTGTTATGTCGATGACATGATCGATGCATTCATTCGCCTGATGAACAGCCCTGAAGATGTGACGGGGCCCATGAACCTCGGCAATCCACACGAGTTGTCGATGCTCGCGATTGCGCGAAGAATAATCGAGTCGACGGGGTCGTCGTCGGAAATCGTGTTCGAGCCGTTACCCATGGACGATCCATGTCACCGGCAGCCGGACATCACGTTTGCGAAGAACACGCTTGGCTGGCAACCGGCCACTGAACTCGATGATGGACTGAAGCGAACCGCCGATTATTTCCGTCGGCTGACGAAAGAAGCTGAAGACCGTGCGAAGTTGCCCGCGCCCGTTTGACCTCGGCGGCGTGGAATTCCTTCGTAAAACGGAACACCACGCGTGCCGACCTAGCTCTTCGAAGGCAATACGCCAGCCAGCACCTGTTTTGCGGTATCGAGGATCACGCTGCCTTGTTCGGGGTCGCCCTGCAGCAAGGTCGAAGCAAACGCCTTCGCCTGCTTGACCGTGATATGCGGCGGCAGCGGCGGCACGTTCGGGTCCGTCTTCACCTCCACAAGCACCGGCAGGTCCGAAGCCAGGGCTTCATCGAATGCGGCGCCGAGACGCTCGGGATCGTCCACATAAATCCCCTTCATGCCGATCAGTTCCGCGAACTTGTGATACGGGACGTCGGGAATCTGCTGCGACGCTTCGAACTTGGGATCGCCCTCCATCACGCGCTGCTCCCACGTCACCTGATTCAGATCCTGATTGTTGAACACCACGCAGACCCACGCGGCGTCGGTCGGCTTCCGGTATTTCATCAGCGTGATCAGCTCGGCCATGTTGTTCATCTGCATCGCGCCGTCGCCGACCATCGCAACCACGGGACGATCACGATACGCAAAGCGCGCAGCGATCGCATAGGGAACCGCTGCGCCCATTGATGCAAGACCGCCTGAGAGCGAGCACATCATGCCGCTTTTCACCTGGACGTCGCGTGCGTACCAGTTCGCGCACGAACCCGAGTCACTCGTGACGATTGCGTTGTCCGGCAGACGTGATGAAAGCTCCACCGCCACGCGTTGCGGATTGACCGGCGTGGCGCTTTGCATCGCGCGGTCGTGAAGCGTCTCGTGCCAGCTCCGGTTCCATCGCGAGATGCGGTCGCGCCAGCTACCTTGCGTCTTTTGCTCGAGCAGCGGCAACAGCGCCCGCAAGGTCTCGGCCGCGTCGCCCTGCAGGTTGACCTCCATTGGGTAACGCAGGCTCAACATGTCGCTTTTCAGGTCGATCTGGACGCCGCGCGCCTGGCCTTCCTTCGGCAGGAATTCGGCGTATGGAAAGCCCGAGCCGATCATCAGCAACGTATCGCACTCGGCCATCAGCTTGTAGCTCGGCTCCGTGCCGAGCAGCCCGATGGATCCAGTGACCCAGGGCAGGTCATCAGGCAAGGCAGCCTTGCCGAGCAACGCCTTTGCAACGCCGGCACCAAGTTTGTCGGCGATCGCGATCAATTCCTCTCTTGCGTTGAGCGTGCCTGCGCCGGCAAGAATCGCGACCCGCCGCCCATCGTTGAGCACCGCAGCCGCGCGTTCGAGATCGGCGGCATAAGGCACCACCTTTGGTGCGGTCCAGCCCACGCCCGAGTGCAACGTTCCGTGTGCCCGTTCCGGTTCTTCGTAGGGCATTTCCTGCAAATCGTTCGGCAGGATGATCGCCGTCACACGGCGCTCGGACAACGCGATCCGTACCGCACGATCAACGAGATGGCGAACCTGCGAAGGCACCGTAGCCTGCTGCGCAAAGGAGCCGGCGACATCCTTGAACAGCGACGACAGATCCAGCTCCTGCTGATAATGGCCGCCAAGCGCGGTGCGTGCCTGCTGCCCGACAATGGCGAGCACGGGCATGTGGTCCATGCGAGCGTCGTAGAGGCCGGTAATCAGATGCGATGCACCTGGTCCCGAGGTCGCGATACACACGCCGAGTTCGCCCGTGAACTTGGCATGCGCGCATGCCATGAACGCGGCCATTTCCTCGTGCCGCGCCTGAATGAACTCGATCTGGTCTGGCGCGCGGCGCATTGCACCGAATACGCCGTTGATGCCGTCGCCGGGATAACCGAACATCTTGCGCACGCCCCACGCATGAAGCCTCGCCACGATGAAGTCGCCTACTGTCTGCGCCATTGCATGCTCCTGCACGTTATCTGCGTTCATGTGAAAAAGCGCGACTGCGAAGCCGCGCTCTTCCGGTCAGCCCTTCTTGCTTGTTACTGTCCCTTCGTGTCGCTGCTTGCGTCCGCGCCCGGCATGTTGGTCGTGTCCGTCGCGGACTTGCGGGCCATCTTCTTGTGCGTCTTGCCGCTCTTGGCCATCGTGCCGGATGCAGGGTCGCCGCCGCTCGTCATACCGGCGGTCGCGGCGCTATGCGCATTTCCGCCGCCTGAGCCACCGTTACCATTTCCGCCACCGGCATTACCGCCCGCACCACCGCTTTGCGCCAATGCGATTGTCGATATGACGGCAAACAAACTTGCCAGAACAATGCGCTTTCCATCTTTCATGAAGTCACTCCCGTAGTTCCGTTCGGCCGATACGTTATTGCGCCGACACGCCCTTCTTCGTTGCAAGCGCCTGCGCCATCTTGTAGTGATCCTGGATGGTCGGCAGCGCCTTTTGCGCAGCCGTTTTCAGGTCGGCGTTCTGCCCGTCGGAGATTTCCTTCTGGAATGCATCGACCGCTTGCTTGTGTCCCTCGACGCCGACCTTCGTGATGTAAGCCGTATCGAAGTCCTTGCCCTTCAGCGGCTTGAGCGAATCCAGGATCGATGTATCGGAGTTGTCCTTCGGAACCGTCACACCCTTGGGGGCCGCCATCTTCAACTGCACGGTGAGCTTCGTGTGATCCATCATCATGTGCCGCGCGAAGGACTTCACGTCCTTGTCGCTGGAATGGGTCATCGCGAGCTTGCTTGCATCTATCTCGGTGGACGATGACATTGAAGCTGCCTGCACGAACGCCTTGTCCGTATCGGACAGCGGGTTTGCCATTGTGGTGGACGCGGCTTCCGTCTGTGCATGGACCAGCGGGGCGCTCGTGATCAGGCAGGCGGCGAGCAACGTGGAAAGAGTCGTGGTCTTCATTCAGATCTCCGTGATTCGAAATTATCGAAATTGATCAACTGCGTACGGAAGATCACAGCAACCTCCATACCCAAACGGCTCGGGCATGCTAATATTTACTGTACATCCATACAGTAAAAATGCCCGAACAACCCTGCTACGTCGTCGCAGTCCGCGCGCTTTGCGAATTCACTGCCAAGCAAGGTGATCTCGATCTGCGCTTCACGCCATCGCCCACGGCGCAGCAGGGCATGGCCGGGCACAAGATCGTCGCCGCGCGCCGTCACGACCTTTATCAAGCTGAAATCACGCTCTCCGATACCTTCGGCGCGCTGCACGTGCGCGGTCGCGCGGACGGCTACGATCCCGTGCTCAATCAGATTGAAGAAATCAAGACGTATCGCGGGAAACTGGATGCCATCCCCGAGAATCATCGCCATCTGCATTGGGCGCAGGCGCGCATCTACGGCTGGATGTGCTGCAAGAAGATGGCATTGCGCGAGATCGGGATTGCGCTGGTTTATTTCGATATCGCCAGCGAGAAGGAAACCGTCATCACGGAAACGCAATCCGCGGAAACCTTGCGCGAGCATTTCGAGCTGCAGTGTTCGCGCTTTCTCGATTGGGCGCAGCAGGAACTCGAACACACGGCCCGGCTTAACGACGCACTCAGCGCAATGGCTTTCCCGCATGCGTCGTTTCGTACCGGACAACGCGAACTGGCAGCCTCGATCTATCGCGCCGCCGTACAAGAACGCTGTGTGATGGCGCAGGCGCCGACGGGTATCGGCAAGACCCTCGGAAGCCTGTTTCCAATGCTGAAGGCATGGCCTGCAAAGCAACTCGACAAGATCTTTTTTCTGACCGCAAAAAGCTCGGGCCGCCAGCTCGCCCTCGATGCGCTCACCACGCTCGGCCGGGAGACACCACTGCGAGTGATCGAACTGGTCGCACGCGACAAGGCTTGCGAGCATCCCGACAAAGCCTGCCATGGCGAGTCTTGTCCGCTTGCGCGCGGCTTTTACGATCGTCTTCCCGCAGCGCGCGAAGCGGCATTGGAAGTGACCCGGCTCGACCGCAATGCGCTGCGCACGGTCGCTCTCGACCACGCGGTGTGTCCGTATTACCTGAGCCAGGAACTCGCGCGCTGGAGCGACGTGATCGTCGGCGACTACAACTATTATTTCGATACCAGCGCCATGCTTTTCGCGCTCGCCGAGTCAAAGGAGTGGCGCGTGAGCGTGCTCGTCGACGAAGCGCACAACCTGGTGGAACGCGCCCGAGCAATGTATTCCGCAACGCTGGACGAAGCGCGTTTTCGCAGCGTTCGCCGCGCTGCCCCCGCGCCGCTCAAGCGATCATTCGATCAGATCGGCCGTGCATGGAGAACGCTCGCAGGCCAGCAAACCGATGAATACGCCGTGCAGGAAACGCTGCCGGCGCGATTGCTGGAAACGCTTGCAAACATGATTGCAGTCGTCACGGAGTTCATTGGCGAACAACCGGTTGCACTCGATCGCGACACGCTGCGCTTTTACTTCGACGCCACGCATTTCGTGCGCATTGCGGAACGCTTCGACACCCATTCTCTCTTCGATATCACCCTCGCCGGCTCGCGCAATCAAAGTGTGCTTTGCTTGCGCAACCGCGTGCCCGCGCCGCATCTCAAGGCGCGTTTCGCACAGGCGCATTCGGTCGCGCTGTTCTCAGCCACGCTCTCGCCCGCACATTTTTATTGCGACATGCTCGGCCTCCCTGAAACCTGTACGAACGTCGACGTTGCGTCGCCTTTTCATGCGGATCAGTTGCAGGTGCGCGTGGTGGCGAACGTGTCCACGCGTTATCGCGATCGCGAGCAGTCCGTGCCGCAGATCGTCGAGCTGATCGCGGCGCAGTATCGGCGCATGCCCGGCAACTACCTCAGCTTTTTCAGCAGCTTCGACTATCTGGATCAGGTTGCGAGCGCGTTGCGCCACGAGTACCCGGATATCCCGGTCTGGCAACAAACCCGTTCAATGAGCGAAGCCGGTCAGCACGCCTTTCTTGCCCGCTTCACCGAAACCAGTCGCGGCGTCGGTTTCGCCGTGCTTGGCGGATCATTTGGGGAAGGTATCGATCTCGCGGGCCAACGCCTGATCGGCGCTTTTATCGCAACGCTCGGGTTGCCGCAACTCAATCCCGTCAACCAGCAAATGAAAACGCACATGGACCGGGAGTTTGGCGCAGGATACGACTACACCTACCTGTTTCCAGGCTTGCAGAAGGTGGTGCAGGCCGCCGGCCGTGTCATCCGGGGTCAGCATGATCGCGGCGTGCTTTATCTGATCGATGACCGCTTCGCCCGCACCGAAGTCCGGCGATTGTTCCCCGCGTGGTGGGAAGTCGAGATCGTGCGCCACGTGAGCACCCCTCGGGCACCCGTATTGCTCTGAGTGTGTCATCCCCACACAAGGAGCCGTCATGGCCGATACAAAGAAGCAAGACGCGTTGACCATGCTCGAAGAAGAGCATCGCGCGGTTGAAAAGCTGTTCGAAGCCTTTGAACGCGCCGATGAAAACGACCTGGAGCGCAAGGCGACATTGGTTCAGCGTGCATGCGAGCTGCTGACCATGCATGCGATCGTGGAAGAAGAAATCCTCTATCCGGCCGCGAAGGATGCGCTCGGCAAGGACGACAAGGACGATGTGAATGAAGCGTACGTGGAGCACTTTCTCGTCAAGACGCTGATCGAAAAGTTCACCACCATGCAGGCCGGCGACGAAGGTTTCGACGCCACCTTCAAGGTGCTCACCGAAAGCGTAAACCATCACGTTGAAGAGGAAGAGTCGGAACTGTTCCCGGAGCTGCGCAAGACCAAGCTCGACCTGAAGGCAATGGGCGAACAGATCGCAAAGCGCCATGAAGCGCTGCAGAACAAGATCACGGAAGTTGCCACTTCGCATTGAGCGTTTCAAATGTGGACAGGTGGATTTGATCGGGCCCGCAATTTTGCTAATATTCGCAAAAACTGCTGGCCCGCGTCGGTTGGTTGAGAGCACCGAGCATCACGGGCACGGCTTTCTCTGGAGGGCAAATTGTGACCCTATTCGTCTATATAAACACCGGCGGCCATCAGGACATTCGGGAAAGTGACCTGATCGAGATCGACGCAGCGGGCTTTCTCGTCGATATGGGAGCCGTGCTCGTCGATCACTGCAGCAATGCCGTCGCGGCCTCGTCGCGTCCGGCGCTGCAGCAGGTCATCCGCCGTATCAAGCCTGGCGATACCCTCGTGATTTCCCGCCTTGGATATCTCGGCAGCGGCGTCGGCGACGTGGTGTCCACGCTCACCGCGAGCGCGGTGAGCGTGG
>NZ_JBSIPA010000680.1:0-2450 GCF_053574605.1 Caballeronia sp. M23-90
TGGCGTCACCGGCTTGTGCAGCACGGGAATCCCTTGCGCGGCGAGCGTGCTGAGCTCGGACGACGCCATGTCGCCCGTGATCATCAGCGTGACAATGTCGCCATCGCCCCGCTCCCACAACGCCTGCCGCACCGCGCGAACAGCCTGCGCGCCGGTTCGGTGATTGCCGAGCTGGTAATCGCAAAGCAGCGCATCGGGAACGAAATCGTCTTCAACGGCTTGCACCGCAGCACGCTCGTCCCGCACGCTGCGCACGGTGCAACCCCAGCGGCCCAGCAGACGTTCGAGTGCGGCAAGAATGGCGGGGTCATCGTCGATGCAAAGAATCCGCCTTCCCGCGGCCGTCGGCCCGGTCAATGCCACATCACTGAGCCTTGCGGTGATCGTGATCAGGTCCGGGTCGCCGCGCTTGACCGGCACGCTGACTGTCGTGCCGCGTCCCGGTGAGGAGCGCAACGTGACATCGCCGCCAAGCAGTTTCACCAATCGTCTGACAGTAGGCAAGCCGAGCCCGTGTCCCTGTCGCGGTTTTTCATCAGGCAGCCTCGCCTGATAAAACTCTTCGAACACGAGTTCGTGTTCTTCCGGCGCAATGCCAATCCCCGAATCACGTACCTCGATCCGTCCACTTCGATACCCCATCCATATCGCGCCGCGCTCGGTGTATCGAATCGCGTTCGATATCAGGTTGCCCAGCACGCGCTCGAGCAATACAGGGTCAGAGAAGGCGACCGCATCCGTCGGCGCGATGCGCAATGCGAGACCCTTGGCGGCGGCGAGCGGACGGTATTGGTTATCGATGCGAGTGAAAATCTCCGCGAGGCGAAAGTGCAGCGGGATCACCTGCGTGACGCCACTTTCAAGGCGCGCCAGATCGAGCACCTGATTAAAGAGCCCGTTCAGTGCTTCAACATTTGAAATGATACCGTCGGCCGTTTCGCTGCGTTGAGCACCGGAGGCCAACGTGTCCCTCAACGATTCGGCAAGCAAGCCGATCGCATGCAACGGCTGGCGCAGATCGTGACTGGCGGCTGCGAAAAAACGCGTCCTCGCGCGGCTCGCCTCTTCCGTCACCCGCTGCTGGATGGCGAGCGATTCAGCCAGCCGCTGCTGGTTCACCCGCGCCTCCACGACCCGCCGGAAGAGTGTCCGGTAGCGCGCGGCGTAGAAGTTCATCGCGATGAAAAACACCACGAGCACCGAGCCAATTACGATGCGGTCGCGCGTGGGCGAGCTGAAGTTCAGCACCACCGCGGGCATCAGGAGCAACGGAATCGCGCTGGAAAAATTGAAGAGGTCGAAGCCGCTCGACATGAAAACACCCGCCGCCAGCGTCACCAGCAGCACGGTATGGAGGACGGGAAGATCGGCTTGCTGGCTGTGGAACGCGAACCAGATCGACAAGCCGGGCGCGCTATACAGCACAATGCTTCGCAGCGCGTGAAGGTTGATCCACTTGCGTGGCGCGAATGTCGCCGGCCAATGACGGTTCCACGCCCACAGTGCTATTCCGCCAAAATTAGCGATGCTATAAAAGACAATCCAGGCGGTGAACAGGCCTCGATGCGCAATTGAACCGAAATAAACTGCGCTCAAAGCCGCAATGGCTAACCAGTGCGTAAAGAATGCAATGGGGTCCTGAGCATAAAGAACCTTCGCGAGGTCTTTGTCTATTTCCCGCCGCATTGGATCGTTCTGCATCCTGTCAGCCCCTTTTTTACCAGATGCGCGCCTGGCTGACGCACGTGGGAACGACTTGCTAAAACGACACTGGACATAACGGTGGGGGCGTCGAGCCGCCTTAAGACCTTACACAAGTTTACCCGACGGCTATTACTTTAGCCATATGGCGCAACTCGCATCCGGTCACCATACTTCGCTCGACATCCAATAAAACATACGAGGGAGAGCAACATGGACACCATGACCGCGCACGCGCGTGTCGCGAACCTTGACACCGCAATACTTCCGGATCTCTGGCGCCGCCGCACCCATCTGTCGCATGACGAAATGGTGTCGATGTACCATTTGGTGCGCGGCGCGTTGCGCGCTTACCACCCGCTCGAACTCCAGTCACTTCGCGAAGACAAGGAAGAGCTCGTCGCGCAATTCATTTACGCCAAGGTGCTGCGTCTGGAACCGGGTCACTCCACGGCGAAGTCCTGCGCTGAAAGCGCGCCATCGAACAACTATGCCATTTGCGCTTATTTCAGACGCTATCTGATCGATTGCCTGCGCAGCGCGAGCCATCAGCGCAATGTATCGATGGAAGTGAGCGGCATCGATCAGCAAGTCGATGAACATGCTCAGGCTATAGAAGATCCCGTCAGGTCAGTGCTCCTGCAATACGGACTCGACGAATCCCGCGTGCGGCGCATGGCGCGCTGCTTCATAAGCGCGCTTGACCGGCACGAGCGTCCCCGCGAGCACCACACGCTCGTGCCGGTCAA
>NZ_JBSIPA010000681.1:0-2412 GCF_053574605.1 Caballeronia sp. M23-90
TGGTGCCGTCCATCAGCGCCCAGAGCATGGCGGCGCGTCCGGGGTCGGCAAGCAGCGCGCCAATCCGCGACAAACCCGGGAACGGACGTGCATCGTCGTGATTGAGAGTCATGGGAACCTCCTTCGATTGCCTCGACTTTAGCGGCTTTGTGCACGCGATGTTTCACTGCGGCGTGAAGTATCGATGCGCCCCGGGGCACCGGGCTAGAATAATGTTCCATCTTGAAGTGCGGTCTTGCAGGAGCTTGTCATGCTGAAACTGTTGGTTGTGGCGTTGCTTGCGGCGGTATGCGCCGGATGCGCGGGAGCGTCGGGCGGATCGTCGTCGGCGAGCGGGTCGAGCGGCATCACGATGTACGGCGTGGTGGACGAGGGTATCTCGGTGCGCAAATAGGATCGTTGGATGGTTGTCGTAAGCCCGTCCGCATTTTGCGACTCGTATAATTCGGCAACTCCACTTGACCGGCAGCCCCGCTGGGCGTGCCTTACATCGACATGAACACTGCAGCGCCGCTTTCAGATTCCACGGATGCCCCCATCAACGATCGGTCGGAAACCACGTTTCGTTTCCTCGCCGAGCCAACGTCCGTCAACTTCGGCGGGAAGGTCCACGGCGGCGCATTGATGAAGTGGATGGACGAGACGGCGTATGCATGCGCCGCCGTTTGGTCGGGGCGTTATTGCGTGACAGTGAGCGTGGGTAACATCCGCTTTCGCCGGCCCATCCTCGTCGGCAATCTCGTGGAACTCCGCGCACGGGTTGTCGCAACCGGGCGGACGAGCATGCATCTGCATATCTCGGTGCATGCCGGCGATCCCAAGAGCGGCGTCCTGCAACAGACGACGGATTGCCTGATGGTGTTCGTCGCCGTCGACGAACAGGGCAAGCCCGTGCCGGTCCCGTCCTTCGTGCCGGTGACCGACGAGCAAAAACGGCTCGCAAGATACGCGATGGACGTGAAGGACGCACTCGATGCCATCGTGGAGCTGAAGCCGGAAGAGGTCGCGGCCGGCAAGGTCTAGAAATTCGCCGGGCAAAACAAGTAAATAAGACGTTTCTCATTCATGAGTGTGTGCGTTGTCGGCATAGTTCGGCAGCCCGTGCGTTGGCCGCCGAACGGGCTAAAGCACAACTCCAAACATGAATGAGGAAACACCAATGACCTGGACAGCCGGCTATAACAGCTCGGTCGCCTACACGACTGGTTACTATCAGGAACAAAGTCCTAGCTTCCTGAACGCATGCCTCGTGATGCAGCGCGTACAGCCGCCATCGCTCGAAAAATTCACTTATTGCGAACTTGGATTCGGTCAGGGACTGACGTCGCTCATCCTCGCTGCGACGCATCCGAACGGCGAGTTCCATGCCTGCGATTTCAACCCGCTGCACGTGCTGAGCGCTTCATCCATACGCGACGAAGCGCGCCTGCCGAACCTCACGCTGCTTGAAAACGGCTTTCGCGAGCTCGCGCAAGGCAAGGTCGCTCTGCCCTTGTTCGACTACATTACGCTGCACGGCATCATCTCGTGGGTATCGGATGACACGCGGGCACACATCATGCAGTTCCTCACGCGATATCTGAAGCCGGGCGGTGTTGTGCAGGTGAGCTACAACGCAATGGTTGGTTGCGCGCAGATCATGCCGCTGCAACGGCTGCTGATGCTCGGTGCCGGAAAGGGCAGCGACGCTTGGACGAAGGGCAACGAACTGGTAACGAAGGTGAAGGGCCTTGAAGCGCTGCACTTCGTGCGCAACCCTGACTCGGCGAGCCGCGTGGACGGCTTTCAAAACCTCGATAAAAACTATCTTGTCCACGAGTACCTGCACGCTAAATGGACGCCGTTTCACATCACGGACATTGCACGCGAAATGGCGGAGGCCAAGCTGAGCTTTGCGGGCAGCGCGCGATTTGCTCACATGGCGCCCGTTTCGTGGCTGGGTGAAAACCAGCGGAAAATGCTCGAAACGGTCACCGATCCTATCGAAGCAGAGGAGGTGCGCGATTATTTTGCCAACCGGGGATTTCGCTCGGATATCTTCGTGAGGGGCAAAGTGTCGCTCAGTGATATCCGCCTGCGCGAGCAGGCCCGGCACGTTCATTTGTGGGGCAACCCGGCGATGGTCTACAAGTCGGAGGTGAGCCTGGAACACTCCACGATCACGCGCGCTGACACTTTTCACAAGTCATTGTTCGATCTTCTGCGCCGGTCTGAAACCACGCTCGCGGAAGTCTTCGACGCCCCCGAGCTTGCAGGACTTCCGCTCGATGCAATCCTGAAGTTGCTGCGTTTATCCATTGCCATTGGCGAGACGGTCGTCCGTTATGGCCCGGAACAACCGCGTGCCACAGCGGACCGGCTCAACACCGCCTTGTTTTCGCGGGCCGAGCGCGGAGAGCCCTGGGATGCACA
>NZ_JBSIPA010000682.1:0-2392 GCF_053574605.1 Caballeronia sp. M23-90
GGCACTGGAAGCGCGTTCGATGGGTTATCTCAAAGCGTCCGACACGATCGTTTTCAACGTGCACGAATTGCTCGATATCGCGAAAAAGGAAGCGCGTGCTTTGAGCGCTGCCGGGTATCGCGCGCCGGCGGGAGATCGTCGCCCGGCAGGTGGTGGTCGGTCACGAGCACATCGATACCCAACGCGTTCGCCGCTTCCACGCCATCCACGCTCGCGATGCCGTTATCGACCGTGATCAGCAGATCCGGCTTGCCTCCCGCACGACCCGCCGCCAACGCCACGATTTCGGGCGTCAACCCGTAACCGTATTCGAAACGATTCGGCACCAGATAATCGATCTGCGCGCCGAACATTCGGAGTCCGCGAACGGCCACCGCGCAGGCCGTCGCGCCGTCGCAATCGTAGTCGGCAACGACGAGCATGCGGCGCTTCGCTGCGAGCGCATCGGCGAGAACAACGGCCGCTTCATCGCAGCCCTTGAGCCCGATGGGCGCGTGCAATTTCTTGAGCTCGGTTTCGATTTCGTCCGGTGAACACACACCGCGCGATGCATACAGCCGCGCGATAACCGGATGAACGCCATGACGCACGAGAACGGCGGCATCGGCGGGAGAGGGGGCACGTGTGACGATTCGGGTCATTCGTTCCAGTTTCTATTCGATGAACAACGCGGCAATCGGACGTCGCCGCCAGAATTTGCGCAACGCACCGCGTGTAACGCTCAGCGATACGGAGCCGGTATCGCTGCACAAGGTAAGGCGCAACGTGCCGAGCGAGCCATTTTCGAGCGCGCTGAGCGCAGGGGCGAACCAGTCGCGCTCGAGAACACCGAGCGCTTCATTCCACCGCGCCCAGTCCTGTTCTATAAACGGCGCCGAGAACGGATCGAGTTCTACCAGCGTGCGGCCATTGTTCTGGTTTTGATCTGCGGCAAGCGCCGCGAACGATGCCGGCGGCGCTTCCGGAACGATATCGGCGGCGAGTGCCAGGCCGCGTGTTGCTGCCGCACTCGACATGACCCGCGCAAACGGACTTGTCACGCTGCGAATCGCGCCTTGCGCGTGGAACCAGATCGAATTGATCGCGGGCAGGCCGCGCATTTCGCGCGCTTCGTTGAGCGGATGCTCGAACCACGCCATCTGCACTTCGTTCTGCAACTTCATCCATGCCCGCGAGCGCTCGCCCGTGCCGGCTTCGTGCGGCAGCCAGATCTCGATGTTGCGGCAATGCGGCTCAAAGCAGAAAACGCTCTCGTCGGCGATGAAGATCGCAAGCAACGGGCGCTCGCGACGATCCTCGAGCAGATTCATCGGGTGGAGCAACAGCTTGTGGGCTTGCTGGCGCTCACTCAGCCAGTTCGCATCGACAATATGAACGTCCCGCTTCGGGCGTGGCTCGACGATCGAGTCGCGCTGCATCAGGAAGCGGCGGCACATGCGCAGGTCGCGCTTACCGTGGCGGAGGCACCGGCAGCGACGCCCGAGCACGCCGTTTTCGATCCCGTGCAACTCGCACGCGCGCTTGATAACCTCGTGCTGAACGCCATACGTCATACGCCGCCCGACGGCAGCGTGACGGTACAGGCAACGCGGACTCGCGACCTCCTGCGTTTCGAAGTGAACGACAACGGCCCTGGTGTGCCGCAAGACGATCGTGAAGAAATATTCGAACCGTTCGTCACGGGTCATGCCGCCGGTTCGGGACTGGGTCTGGCTGTGGTGCGCGAGATTGCAGCCGCGCATGGCGGCCGGGCGTTTTATGAAGCGCGCAGCACGGGCGCGTGTTTTGTCATCGAGATTCCATGGCGCACATCCTGATTGTCGACGACGACGGCGCCTTTCGCGAAAGCCTCGCCGAAACGCTCGCCGATATGAGCCACGAGACGCTCGAAGCGGCCAGCAAACGAGAAGCGCTCGCGTTGCTTGAAAGCATGGAGCCCATCGACTGCGTTTTCCTCGACCTGCGAATGCCCGACGGTGTTTCAAGAGACCCGAACGCCGGCGGCGGCCTGGAAGTGCTCGAAGAACTGCGCAACATGCCCGCACGCGCCGCCTTGCCGGTTGTCGTGCTCACTGCATTCGCCACCAGCGAGAACACTGTGCGCGCGATGCGCCTCGGCGCGTTCGACCACCTGACAAAGCCCATTGGCCGCGATCAGATCGCCGCGTTGCTGAAGAAGATCGAACTATCGCAATCGGGCTCGCGCGATGCGGCGCCGATCCAACCCAATGCTTCCTTGCTCCCCGATGAAGCCCGCGAAGCCCGCAGCGAGAACACTGTGCGCGCGATGCGCCTCGGCGCGTTCGACCACCTGACAAAGCCCATTGGCCGCGATCAGATCGCCGCGTTGCTGAAGAAGATCGAACTATCGCAATCGGGCTCGCGCGATGCG
>NZ_JBSIPA010000683.1:0-2381 GCF_053574605.1 Caballeronia sp. M23-90
TCGACGACACGTCGGCTGCGGCTACCCACGCCGCCGACCTGCTCAACGACGCGCTGAACATGCCGAGCGCGGCGGAAAGCGCGGTCATGGTGCTGCTCGTCGATGACCAGACGATCGTAGCGGAAGCCGTGCGCCGGATGCTGGTGGACGAGCCGAGGCTCGATTTCCATTACTGCGCGAACCCGGAGGACGCGTTGCGGGTGGCGCAAGCCACGCGGCCAACCGTGATCCTGCAGGACCTGGTGATGCCCGGCGTGGATGGACTGACGCTCGTGCGGCAGTATCGTGAACATGAGTCGACCCGCGATATCCCGATCATCGTGTTGTCCACGAAAGAGGAACCGCGCATCAAGAGCGCGGCGTTTGCTGCAGGCGCCAACGATTACCTGGTGAAATTGCCGGACAGCATCGAGCTGATCGCGCGGATCCGTTACCACTCGCGCTCGTACCTGAACCTCACGCAGCGCGACGAGGCGTATCGCGCGTTGCGTACGTCGCAGCAGAAGCTGCTGGAAACGAATCTGGAATTGCAGCGCCTCACGAATTCGGACGGGCTGACGGCCTTGTCGAACCGGCGTTGCCTAGATGATTATCTGAGCGCCGAATGGAAACGCGCCGCGCGCGACAAGTCGCCGCTTGGTTTCCTTATGATCGATGTAGACAGCTTCAAGTCATACAACGATACCTACGGTCACGTCGCCGGTGACGATGTGCTCAAGCACGTCGCGCGCGCCGTTGAATCTTGCCTGAACCGACCTGCGGATCTCGCTGCGCGCTTTGGCGGTGAAGAGTTTGCCGTGGTGCTGCCGTCTACGTCGGCTGCGGGATTGCGCCTCCTCGGCGAAAAAATTCGCGCGGCGGTCGAGACGCTTGCCGTGCCGCATGCCGGCGCGGTTGCCAAGTGCGTCACCATCAGTGTGGGTGGCGTAACGCAAGTGCCGGAACCTGGCGAAGACGTGAAGCAGCTTATCGAAGCGGCTGATCTGGCGTTGTATCGTGCGAAACGCGATGGACGTAACCGGGTCGAAGTCGGCGGCGCATAAGCGCTTACTTTCGCGGCGAAGCCTCGGCGTCGATAACCAGCGGAGCGCGCCAGCGACCGTCCGGCGTTATGGCGATCAGGCGGCGCACGGTATTGCCGCTTGCCTGCACCTGTGTGCCCTTCGCTGAATCGGCAGGGTTCCTGGAATCCGGGCAACCCGGGCTGGAGAAGATGCTCCAGTCGCGATTGCAGCTTTGTGGCTGATGCGCCGATGCAAGCCTGAGGTTCTGCCAGTCCGCAGCGTTGTCGGCACCTTTGGAGGCTGCTGCAGGGGTGATCCAGGGATCGGATTGCGTACTGCCATCAAGTTTCAACACTGCGGCCGGTTGAGTCCCCCGATTGTGTTTTGTGGCGTCGCGTTCGATCGTCGCGGCCGAATCGGGCGCTACGCGCTTGCGCCATGCATTGTTGCTGGCGATCAGGCCGGGCGAACGTCCGCGCGGCGTTTCGTTCCAGTTCGAGCTGTCCATCACAAGGACGTTGGCGGGGTGCGCCGGTCGGCCCGGCTGGTTGGCTGCCGCCATTGTTTGTCGAGCGGGTGTGACTGCGTGCAGTTGCTCTCCCGATCTGACCTGATTGCCAGAAGGTGCGCTCCACGAATCGTCCTGCACGATGTGTACTGCGGCCGGGTTTGCCCACGGATCGTCGCGAACAGTATTCCGGACGGTTTGATCGGCGTCCGGGACGCCCGGTTGAACGCCCGTTGGCAAGGCCCATTGATCGACAACCGGGGGTTCAGGCGGTGCCGGTTCATCGGCGCGGGCCGTTGCGTGCATCAAGCTGAAGGCAGCACATGCCAGCGCGACTTTTTCCAGTCTCAAATGAGCGAATCGGAAGACGTCGCGGATCGGTGGGCGAGACATGGCATTTCCTCGGATTGCACGAAAGAACGCAAGCCTATGGCAAACGGCAGTCCGAGATAACCGGATTTATCCGAATAGTGAATGGTTTTCTCCCGGCCACGCCATTCATTTGGCGTTCGCCGCAGCCACGTTCGCTGTACCGCCGTTCGGCGAGCCCATCGCCTGGAAGAGCAGCGCGGTATCGGTCAGGCGCGCGCTTTCGTAGCGGATTGCATCGAGCCTGGCATTTCGATACTGCCGCTCGCTTGCCCGAACCGACGACGGCGGGATTGCGCCGAGCCGCGCACGGGCCGCCGAATCGGTAAAGACGCTCATGGAGGTGCGGCTGGCGGTATCGGCGAAATTCAGCGCCTGGTTGTCCTGCTCGAGCGCCGCAAGAGAATCGGCGACGTTGCGGAATGCGGTCAGCACCGTCTGCTTGTATTGCGACACCGCGGCTTCGTAGCTCGCCTGCGCCGCGCGCTTTTGCGCGAGCA
>NZ_JBSIPA010000684.1:0-2376 GCF_053574605.1 Caballeronia sp. M23-90
TGCCGATGCCATAGGCGGCGTGTTGCGGCACAGGCTGCATGGGCATGCGCCGCGGCATCATCCGCACAGCATGCCCGCATGGGCATGGGCTGCAATGCTCGGCTGCGTTGCGATCTTTCTGTTTCTCGCGCAGCACTACGGGCTGCGGTGAGGCTTAGGGCATTATTCGCCCGGACGCAGCATTGATGGGCTAAAACGCATCACATCGAAACATGAGTCGATCAACCGTTCCGATTCGTTCTTCAGATCTATGCTTTCCGGCCACATCAGCGAATCATAAAGAATGCCCGTAAAGAGCGCATGAAGGATGGTCGTGGCGTGATGGGTGTCGAGTTGTGCCGGCAACTGGCCTTTATCGACGGCGTTCAACAACCCGCGTTCAATCTTTTCCTTGCCTTCGCGCATGTTGGTCTGATGGCGTTCGCGCACCGGACCCATGTCTTCCACGAACTCGCATTTCAAAAACAGGATATCGAACACGCGGCGCCGCTGTTCGTCCAGTGCGATATTGCGCATGCACCAGATGAAGATGTCGCGCATCCGGCCAAGCGGATCGGGCTCCCTGGTGTCGAGCGTCGCCTCCACCAGTTCGTCGAGCGGTAACAGACTGCGGTCGAACATGGCGGTGAAAAGATCGCCCTTGTTCGCAAAGTGCCAGTAAATTGCGCCGCGCGTCACGCCGGCTTCGAGCGCAATGTCCGCCAATGTTGTTCGCGACACGCCTTTCTCGAAGAATACCCGCTCGGCTGCGTCCAGAATGCCGTTGCGCGTTTCCGCCGCTTCTTCCTTCGTTCGTCGGACCATTATTTAGTCAGTTCCAGCTTGCCTGTTTTGCGCAACGACTCAGCGCTTTCTTACAGTATCCTGCAGCGGCGTCACGCATTTGTTTATCGTCTTTCAAAGCTTCGAGACGATTCCCCTCGCGCTGCTCGTGTTCACGCACGATCGTCTCTTTTACGTTCATTCGTGAATGTATATACAATACCATCCGTCCAACGATAGCCCAAGCCGCATTGACCGGTTAATATCCGACACAGCTTTCAGCCGCCGCCCGTCCGCGAGGCCCATCCCAGGCCCACACAAGCGGCAGTCGCACGACAGAGACGACGCCCGGCGCGGAACACGAATGATGGTCGGGGCACTGGTTCATGCGCCCGCAGGCTACTGGTTTGCGTCTAAAGACGCTTGTTGCGGCCCGCCGGCAGGAGAGGCGGCCGCGCACTTATTTCAATCTCAGTCTTTGACAGAGGTCGCTCCATGCGCGTCGAACGGGTTCCATTCCGCTTAATCACTGCCGCGACGGCTGCCCTAATTCTTGCAGCCTGCGGAGAAAAACAATCGGCACCGCCGCCCCAGACGCCTGAAGTCGGCGTCGTCACCGTCCAGCCGACCACCGTTCCTGTCGTCAGCGAATTGCCGGGCCGCACAAGTGCGTTTCTCGTCGCGCAGGTGCGCGCTCGGGTCGACGGCATCGTGCAGCGTCGCGAGTTCACCGAAGGTGCAGATGTGAAGGCAGGTCAGCGCCTTTACAAGATCGATCCGGCGCCTTACATCGCGGCATTGAATACGGCCAAGGCCACGCTCGCGAAGGCTCAAGCCAACGTCGCGACGCAAAACGCGCTCGCCGCGCGCTACAAGGTGCTCGTCGCGGCAAACGCGGTCAGCAAGCAGGACTACGACAACGCGGTGGCATCGCAGGGACAGGCTGTCGCGGACGTGGCATCGGGTAAAGCCGCCGTCGATACCGCCCAGATCAACCTGGGCTACACGGACGTCGTGTCGCCTATCACCGGCCGTATCGGCTTGTCGCAGGTCACACCGGGCGCTTATGTGCAGGCAAGCGCCGCCACGCTGCTCTCGACGGTCCAGCAACTGGATCCCGTGTATGTCGACCTGACGCAATCGAGCGTGGACGGCCTCAAGCTGCGCCGCGACATTCAGGAAGGGCGCCTGCAGACCGGCGGCCCGAACGCCGCCAAGGTCTCGCTGATCCTGGAAGACGGGCGCACCTATTCGGAACAGGGCAAGTTGCAGTTCTCGGACGTGAGCGTGGACCAGGGCACGGGTTCGGTGACCGTGCGCGCGATTTTCCCGAACAAGGACCGCGTGCTGTTGCCGGGCATGTTCGTGCGCGCCCGTATCGACGAAGGCGTGAACAACAAGGCGCTGGTCGTGCCGCAAGTCGGCGTGACGCATGACCAGAAGGGCCAGCCTACGGCGCTCGTGGTCGGACCGGACAACAAGGTGGCGTTGCGTCAGTTGGTGACGTCCGGCACGTTCGGTTCGGGATGGGTGGTCGACAGCGGCCTGAATGCGGGTGACCGCGTGGTCGTGCAGGGCACGGACAAGGCGCGGCCGGGTTCGACGGTCAAGCCA
>NZ_JBSIPA010000685.1:0-2370 GCF_053574605.1 Caballeronia sp. M23-90
TGCCGTAATCGGGCGGCAGCAGGCCCGGATCGAGCAGCACGATGGAGCCGGCCGATTACGGCTGGCGGGCGTGTTTTCTTATCGGTGCGATTCTCGGGCTGGCCATTCTCTTCATGCGCATGTGGGTGCCCGAAAGTCCGCGCTGGCTGATCACGCACAACCGCGTGGACGAGGCGAAGGAGATCGTGGAAGGCATCGAGGCGAAGTTCCGCGAGCACGGCGCGACGCTTTCGACCGATCCCATCAAGCCGCTGCGCCTGCACGTACGCGATCACACGAAGCTGAGCGAAGTGTTCCAGTCGCTGTTTCATTCTCACCGGCGCAGGTCGCTGGTCGGATTGACGTTGATGACGGCGCAAGCTTTCTTCTACAACGCGATATTTTTCACCTACGCGCTCGTGCTGACGGAGTTCTACCACGTGCCGGGCGACCACATCGGCTGGTACGTGCTGCCGTTCGCCGCGGGCAATTTTCTCGGGCCGCTCGTTCTCGGCCGCCTCTTCGACGTCCTCGGCCGGCGCAAGATGATCGCCTTCACCTACGGCATGTCAGGCATCCTGCTGACCATCAGCGGGTACATGTTCGAGCAGGGCATGCTGACCAGCACCACGCAGACGATCTCGTGGATGGTGATTTTCTTCTTCGCGTCGTCGGCGGCAAGCTCGGCATATCTCACCGTCAGCGAAACTTTTCCGCTGGAGATTCGGGCGTTGGCTATCGCCATTTTTTATGCGTTTGGGACGGCGCTGGGGGGGATTGCCGGGCCTGCGCTGTTCGGGCGGCTCATCGATACCCATCAGCGCGGCGCCGTCTTCACGGGCTATCTGATCGGTTCTGCGTTGATGATGCTGGCAGCGGTCGTTGCAGGGATCTGGGGGGTGTCGGCCGAGCGCAAGTCGCTGGAGGAAGTGGCCCGGCCGTTATCGTCGGCGGAGGATTGATGCGTCCCTCGCAACGAGGGACGTAGAACCGATGCTTATTTGAACGCCTTGCCCCAGGCACCGTCGAATGCGATTTCACTGAGCGCCACGCGCGCACGCGGCGCGAGTTCACGTTCACGCAGGGCGGCGTCGAGCGTGGCCGGGTCGCCCGGATGGCCCACGGCAATCATCGCGATGACTTCAACGTCGTCCGGCGGCGAGAAGGTTTCGCGGAACGCATTGGTGTCGAAACCGCTCATCTGGTGCGCGACAAGTCCGAGTGAATGCGCCTGCAGCGCCAGCGAGAACGCCGCCGCGCCCGTGTCATAAGGCGCCGTGCGGTTCACTTCTCCCTTCGATGTCAGCGTCTTCGCCAGCACGCAAACCAGTACCGGCACGTTGGCGTTCCAGCCCTGATTGAACGGGACGAGCGTGGCGAAGGCCTTGTCGAACGCGGCTTGATCGTGGCTCCGGTCAAAGACGACGAAGCGCCACGGCTGCATGTTGTACGAAGACGGCGCCCAGCGCGCGGCTTCCAGAAGACTGTGCAACTGCTCGCGGCTTACCGCCTTGTTCGATATCGCCCGCGGGCTCCATCGGCCGGCGAGCAACGGGTCGATAGCGACTTCGGTAGGAGCGATTTTTTCAGTCATGCGAGATCCTCGTTCGAGTGGGTTATCACAACAACACGAGCAGCACGCTGGAAACGCGCGCCGCAACCGCCATAGGATAACCAAGCCCGCGACGCCGTGCTGCCGCCCGGAATCCCCGAGTCCACCTCAAACCTTACGTTGCCACCGCCTGAATCCGCCGCGACGCCTTGTTGATGCGCAACACCATCACGGCCGCGACAATGCACAGGCTGCCCGAAATCATGGTCGCGACCGTGTAGGTGCCGAAGCTCGCGCGCAGCATGCCGCCGCCCAGCGCCGCAAATGCCGCGCCAAGCTGATGCGCCGCGACGACCCAGCCGAATACGATCGGCGCTGATTCCTTGCCGTAGACATCCGTGGCCAGCTTGACCGTGGGCGGGACGGTCGCGACCCAATCGAGTCCGTAGAACACGGCGAAGATCGGCAAGCCGTAGAAATCGATGCCGAACGCCTGCGGCAAGAACATCAACGACAACCCGCGCAAGCCGTAGTACCAGAAGAGCAGGACGCGAGCATTGAAGCGGTCCGAAAGCCAGCCGGAAAGCGTCGTGCCGAAAAGATCGAAGATGCCCATGGCCGCAAGAAGGCCCGCGCCCTGCACTTCGCTCATGCCGTGATCGGCGCACATTGCAATCAGATGCGTACCGATATACCCGTTCGTACTCGCCCCGCAGATGAAAAAACTGCCGGCCAGGAGCCAGAAATCGCGCGTCTTGCTCGCCATGCCGAGCGTGCCGAACGCGAGCGCAATCGGATTTTTCTGCGCGACGGGAATGGGCGGCGGCGCGTCGGACGGT
>NZ_JBSIPA010000686.1:0-2364 GCF_053574605.1 Caballeronia sp. M23-90
TCGCCCGTCGGTTGCGAGTCCGCGTGCGACCCCGTGACGACCGGCGGGCGGACGCTTCGACGGCATCTATGGCGTGCTTGGTGGTATCGAGGTGATCCGCACGCTCAATGATCGCGGTATCGAGACCGAGCATCCGGTCGAAGTCGTGATCTGGACGAATGAGGAAGGCTCGCGTTTCGCACCGGCCATGGTGGCCTCCGGCGTGTTTGCAGGCGAGTTCACGCTCGACTACGGCCTGTCGCGCAAGGACGTGGATGGCAAGACGATCGGCGAGGAACTGCAGCGAATCGGTTATGCCGGCAGCGAGCCCTGCGGCGGACGAAAGCTGCATGCGGCCTTTGAATTGCACATTGAACAGGGACCGATTCTTGAAGCGGAGAACCTGACGATCGGCGTGGTCACCGACGCGCAAGGCCAGCGCTGGTACGAGATCACGCTGACGGGGCAGGAGGCGCATGCGGGTCCTACGCCCATGCCGCGGCGTCGCGATGCATTGCTCGGCGCGTCGCGCGTGGTGGAGCTCGTGAATCGTATCGGGCTCGATAACGCGCCGCTCGCATGCGCGACGGTCGGCATGATGCAAGTGCATCCGAACTCGCGCAACGTGATTCCCGGACGCGTGTTCTTCACCGTCGACTTCCGTCATCCCGATGACGCCGTGCTCGCCAAAATGGATGCCGCGTTGCGTGAAGGCGTGGAGAAGATAGCGAGTGGTATCGGCCTTGAAACGCATCTTGAACAGATCTTCTACTACGCACCCATTGCATTCGATACCGCCTGCGTCGCGTCCGTGCGTGCTGCCGCCGAGCGCTTTGGTTATCCGCACAGGAACATAGTGTCCGGCGCGGGACACGATGCGTGTTACCTGTCGAAGGTCGCACCGACATCGATGGTCTTTGTACCCTGCGTCGACGGGATCAGCCATAACGAGATCGAGGACGCCTCGGAAGAATGGATCGAAGCGGGCGCGAACGTGCTGCTTCACGCCATGCTGGAACGCGCCGGTCAGTAACAAACAAGCGCCGCACCCATAAAAAAATCCCCACAATCAGGAAGGACGCGTATGACCATGAAGCCTACCGGCGACATTGCCCCGCAAAGGCTGTCGCAAGAGCAACTGGCGTGTGAGTTCTCGGACGTGGCGCCGCTCCTCGATGCAACCGCGGCAGCGGCTGCATCGAGCCGTTGCCACTATTGTTACGACGCGCCGTGCATCAATGCGTGTCCTACGAAGATCGATATCCCGAGCTTCATCCGCAAGATCGGCAACGGCAACCTGAAAGGCGCGGCGGTCGATATCCTTTCCGCGAATCCGCTTGGCGGCATGTGCTCGCGTGTGTGTCCAACAGAAATCCTCTGTGAAGGTGCGTGCGTCCGAAATCATAAGGATGACAAACCAGTTGCTATTGGCGCATTGCAGCGCCATGCAACTGATTGGGCGATGAGCCGGGGCGAGCCCTTGTTCAAGCGCGAAGCCGATACCGGACGTCATATCGCCATAGTGGGTGCGGGGCCGGCCGGATTGGCATGTGCGCACAAGCTTGCGCTCGCGGGGCATCGCGTGACGATTTTCGATGCGTTGGCGAAACCCGGCGGTCTGAACGAATATGGGATCGCTGCATACAAGGTGGTGGAGGACTTCGCGCAACGCGAAGTGGAATGGCTTTATTCGGTTGGCGGCATTGAAGTGAAGAACGATGTCATGCTCGGACGCGATATCACGCTCGACGCATTGCGCAAACAGCACGACGCCGTGTTCCTGGCAATCGGACTTGCAGGCGTGCGATCGCTCGAACTCGAAGGCGAGACATTGCAGGGCGTGTACAACGCGGTGGATTTCATCGAACAGGTGCGTCAGGCCGATGACCTCGCAAGCGTGCCGGTCGGACGTCGCGTGGTGGTGATCGGCGGCGGCAACACGGCTATCGACGCCGCCGTACAGAGTCGCAAGCTCGGCGCACAAACGGTGACGATGGCATACCGGCGCGGCGTGGAAACCATGGGCGCGACGTGGGCGGAGCGCGAGTTCGCGCAGCACAACGGCGTGTCGATCATCACGCACGCCAGGCCCGTGCGGTTGCTGAATGCAGGCGATCAGGTGACAGGTGTCGAGTTCGAGAACCCGCAAGGCGAACGCTTCGTGATCGAAGCCGACATGGTGCTGAAAGCCATCGGGCAAACCCTCGTTTCCGACGCTATCGACGCCGATCTGCTCACGCTCGACGGCAACCGCATTGCCGTGGACTCGGGCGGCCGGACATCGACCTGGGTCATGTGATCGAAACGCTCGCAGATGAGCTCGGCGTAAAAAAGCTGATCGTGGAGGGCGGTTCCCATGTAAGCGGTGCGTTCGTGAATGCCGGA
>NZ_JBSIPA010000687.1:0-2354 GCF_053574605.1 Caballeronia sp. M23-90
TCGGCCACTGCCAGTCCGTGCAGCCGCAGATTCCGCGCAAGGCGCTGCAGGACGGCATCTCGGCGACGGTGACGGCGCGTTTGTCGATAGGTACCGACGGGCAGGTCAGCGACGTCAAGATCATGCGCGTTTCGCCACCCACGTCCGTCTTCAACGATGCGGTGATCGCGGCCGGCAAGGGCTACAAATGCGAGAAAAACCCCGAGCCGTATGTTGGCGAAGTGCAGTTCTCGTTCAAGACAACCGCGAGCGACGATGAGTAAAGCAGTAAGGCTGGTGACGCTCGCGCTCGGCGTGATGTTCATGGCACAGGGGGCGCTCGCGCGTCCATCGATAGCGCAATACGACGAGCCGAAATATCCGGCGGGCTTCACGCACTTCGACTACGCGGACCCCGACGCGCCGAACGACGGCGACATCGACTTCCAGAATTACGACGAGCTGCAAAGCTACGATTCCATGAATCCGTTCCTGATTCGCGGCGCGCCTGCGCCCGACCTCAAGAACCTCATGTTCGATACGTTGATGCAGCGAAGCTGGGACGAGCTGGCGTCGGAGTATCCGTTGATAGCCGACGACGTGAACGTCGCGCCCGATGGCAAGTCGGCGGCTTTTCACATCAACCCGAAGGCGCGTTTCTCGAACGGTGACCCGATCACCGCCGCCGACGTGAAGTATTCATACGACACGCTTGCGAGCAGCCATGTCTCGCCCATCTTCAACTCGCAATTCGCCAACATCACGAAGTCGACGGTGGTCGATCGTCTTACCGTGCGGTTTGATTTCAAGGAAGCACGCCGCGACGCGCCACTGATTGCGGGCGACCTGTGGGTGTTCTCGCCGAAGTGGGGCATGAAGCCGGACGGCACGCGTCCTTCGTTCGACAAGATTGCGACCGATCCACCGCTTGCGAGCGGCGCTTACCTGATCGAGCAGCGCAAGAACGACAAGCAGATCACGTACGTGCGCAACCCGGACTACTGGGCCGCCGACCTGCCGGCGCGCCGTGGCATGTACCACTTCAAACGCATCACGTTTCGCCTCTTCACCGATCACTACACGTCGCTCGAAGACTTCAAGGCGGGGCACACGGACATGCGGGTGGAATATTCGTCGGGTACGTGGGCGCGAAAATACGTCGGCAAGAACATCGCTAACGGATCGCTGAAGAAAGGTCTCTTTCCCGATGGCCCCGCGCAGATGCAGGGCATTTTCATGAACACGCGCAGACCTCAGTTCGCCGATCCTCGCGTGCGTCGCGCGCTCACGCTCGCGTTCGATTACGAGTGGCTGAACCGGCTGACGTTCTACGGGCAATACCGGCGGACAGGCAGTTACTTCCAGGACAGTCCGTTCGGTGCGACCGGCGTGCCGGACGCGAATGAACTGGCGTTGCTCGAGCCGTATCGAGCGGAACTTCCGGCGGCCGTGTTCGGCCCGATGCTCAGCCAACCCGACACCACGCCGCCCCATTCAATCCGTGCGAACCTGCGCGAAGCGCAGGCGCTGCTGAACGAGGCAGGCTGGAACTATCGCGACGGTGCGTTGCGCGATGCAAACGGCACGGCCATGTCGATCGAGATCATGGACGATCAACCCGGCATGGACGGCGTGATCATGCCTTTCGTGCAGCAGTTGCAAACGCTCGGTATCCAGGCGCATATGCGTGAACTCGACAGCGCGCTATACGGCAAACGCATGGACGCGTTCGACTTCGACATGACCACCTATATCTATTCGCCGGTGACCATTCCGGGCGGCGAACTGACGCGGCGTTTTGGCAGCGCGGCGGCAGCGCAACCCGGTTCGGAAAATTTCCCCGGCGTGAAATCGAAAGCCGCCGATGCGATGATCGATGCCGCGCTCAAAGCCAATACGCTCGCCGATCTGCAGACCGCCACGCACGCGCTCGACCGTATCCTGATCAACGGTTATTACATCGTGCCCGAGTACTATGCGCCGAATACGCGCGTGGGATACAAGGCGCGCATGGGGTTCCCTTCAGTCCTGCCGAAGTCGTACTACGCCGAGGACTGGCTGCTCGATTACTGGTTCGTGAAGCCGGTGCCGGCAACCAGCGCCCCAACACATTGAGATTGCCGTGGCCGCTTATATCCTGAGACGTCTGTTGCTGATGATCCCCACGCTGATCGGCGTGGTCACGCTCACGTTCGTGGTCACGCAGTTCGTGCCGGGCGGTCCGGTCGAACAGATGATGAGCCAGTTGCGCCACGGCAATCTCAATGTGTTGGGGCGCTGGTTGCCGGCACCAGCTTCACGAACCAGTAATCGAGCAGCCAGTCCTCGGCGTAGTACGACTTCGGCAGGACTGAAGGGAACCCCATGCGCGCCTA
>NZ_JBSIPA010000688.1:0-2336 GCF_053574605.1 Caballeronia sp. M23-90
TAGATCTCCAGACCCGTATCGATTCGAAGTTGCACGTGCTGGGCCATCTCTGCGCCTTGATCCCATGTGAGCGATCGCCACAAGTGCTCAGGCAATAACACGATCTTCGCAGCTATGGCATTGCGGACGGCCTCCGCTCCATGACCCGCCAAGGGTGGCCCATTCTTGGCCCGCACGCCAGTGCCATGTCCCTCCATAGGTGGGAGATGGAGCAACATTGTATAGCGGGTAGTCCGCTCGACCAGCGTACCCACTGCGGATCGATTAAGACCAATGATCAGGTCACCTTCCCAGTGACCCGGAACGGCACGATCATCAGCCTCAGCCGGACGTTCACTGATCATGACCTCCGGAGTAATGAAATGCTTTCCTCGCTGTTGCGCCCTGGCTCGAGGCACACGAAGTGCACGGCCCGTACGCAAACAGGCAGTAAGCTCCTTCCGCAGAGCGCCACGGCCCTGAATGTAAAGCGCTTGATAGATGGCTTCGTGAGAGATTCTCATGGATTGGTCTTCTGGATAGTCGGCCTGCAATCGTCGACTGATCTGTTCGGGACTCCAGCAGGTGCCCCAACGACGGTCCGCGCGGCGGCCTTGCCGTCGTCCTTTCCATGGTACGTTGGGTCCGGCAATCGGCCTGCCTTCTGAATCGGTGACCGCTCCCGCCAATCGACTCTGCACATAATTCTTTAATCTATCGTTCTTGGTCAGTCTGGAAGCTTTCGGACGTTCCGCGGCCCGCTTAGCTTTCCACTGAGCAACTGTCGCCCTGTATATCAATGTGCCGCTACGGGTTGCAGCATTACGGCGCAACTCGCGCGAGATGGTCGAAGGTGAGCGCTGCAGTCTTCGCGCGATCTCACGGATCCCGCAATCCTGCGCCCGTAGCAGCGCAATTTCCTCGCGTTCAGAAAAAGACAGATAAGGCGCAGTGCCCGGCGTCAGCTCGATCGGCGGCATTCCGCCTGCATCACGAAACCATCTTGGCCCCAAAGGTTGGGACACGCCACACGCGCGCGCCGCAGCCTCGCTCTCCATGCCTTGCGCGACACAAGTCCAGAACGCTCGCTTCGTATCTCGCTGATTGACACCTGGCCTGCCGGGCGATTGCATTATTGGTCTTCCTGTCTGTTCCGAACCCCAACCCTGTGGTCGTCCCATTTGACACCTCCTTTAGGAGATGTTGCAACGACCAGTTGGATCCGCCTTGCGACCCGTGGTCCGAGTGATGTATGAGCCCCTCGACCGGCTGGCGTTCGTACAGCGCCTGATTCAACGCATCCAGTACGAAGTCTGTGCGCATCGAGGACGACACCCGCCAACCAACGATGCGCCGAGCGAACACATCGGTCACGAACGCTACGTACACGAACCCCGACCACGTCGAACAGTATGTAAAATCCGCGACCCACAGCGCGTCAGGTCGGTCGGCCCGGAACTGCCGCTTCACCAAATCCGATGGGCACGGCACCGCATCATCTCGCTGAGTGGTCCTGATCACGCGGCCGCGCCGCACACCCTGGATGCCCATCGCTTTCATCAGGCGCTCGACCGTACAGCGCGCGACCTTCACACCGTCACGCAACAGCTGTCGCCACACCTTGCGTGCCCCATATACGGCGAAATTGTCCTCCCAGATCTGTCTAATCTGAGCCTTCAATACCGCGTCGCGGCGAGCTCGTGTTGACCATTGCTGCGGGTCGTGCCGGCGAGCCGTATGCCGATAGTATGTCGACGGGGCGATCGGCAACAACCGGCAGATCGACTCGACCCCGTAGAGCGCACGATGATCGTCGATAAACGTGATCATGACTTCGGTCGGCGGTCGAGCTCCGCCTGCGCGAAATACGCGGACGCCTTGCGCAGGATCTCGTTGGCTGTGCGCAGTTCCCGAACCTCACGCTCAAGCTCTTTGAGCCGAGCCAGATCCGCCGTCGTTGTGCCAGCCCGCTGCCCGCGGTCACGCTCAGCTTGATTAACCCAGTTGCGCAGCGTCTCACGCGACATGCCCATCTTTGCGGCAATCGAGCGCATCGCCGCGCCCGGCGTCTCGTATTCGTGCTGGTGCTCCAACACCATCCTTACCGCGCGCTCCCGAACCTCGTCGGAATACCTCGCCCCTGTCGGCTTCTTTACTTTGCTTGCGTTTTCCATACTTCAAATCTCCCGTTACAGCCAAGATCCAAAGTCTCCTACATTTCCGGGGCGCTTCACCTCAGCAAATCTCTGGAGTTCTCAAGCGTATGTTTCCGACCGATCCAACTTTGCAGGTCTCGCACGAAACGATTTACACGACCATCTACGCTCACCCAGGCGGAGAACTACGGCGCCAACTCA
>NZ_JBSIPA010000689.1:0-2336 GCF_053574605.1 Caballeronia sp. M23-90
TCACGCTCGATCCGGCGCGTCCGGCCATTGCGTTGCTGGCGCGCGAGATCGATGCCAACGATCCCGGCGCCACGCTGCAGATGACCGGACCCGTGCTGCCGATGTCATCCGTGCATCAAGGCGAGACGCCTATATGGGTATCGGAGGCGATGGTCGATCTCTATGGGTATCGAACGGGCGAGCGCGTGCGGTTGTCGGTCGGAGCGCATGAATCGAGCTTCGTGGTCGCCGGCGTGTGGCGCGACTATGTCCGGCAAACCGGCGCAATCCAGTTGCGACTTGCGGACTACCGCAGGCTTACGGGCGACACGGGTGCAACCGATGTAGCCGTCAGCGTGCAGCGCGGAACCAACGTGGACGACGTGATTGCAAGACTGCGCAAACTCCCTTTCGGCCCGGCGATGGAATTCGCCCAGCCCGGCGAGATCCGCGCGAAGACACTGACGATTTTCGATCGCAGTTTCGCGGTCACTTATTTGCTCGAAGCGGTGGCGATCGTGATTGGCCTGTTTGGCGTCGCCGCGACCTTTTCGGCGCAGACGCTCGCACGTGCGCGCGAATTCGGCATGTTGCGACACGTCGGCGTCACGCGCCGCCAGGTCCTCGCGATACTCGCTGCTGAAGGCGGCATGCTGACGGCGCTGGGCACTGCCGTGGGATTCATTCTCGGCTGGGCGATCAGCCTGATCCTCGTGTTTGTCGTCAATCCGCAGTCGTTTCACTGGAGCATGTCGATGCACATTCCCTGGTCCGTACTCGGCACGGTCGCGGCGGTGATGCTGGTTTCATCGTGCGCGACGGCCGTGATCGCGGGCCGCAAGGCGATCTCGCTCGATGCCGTCCGCGCCGTCAAGGAGGACTGGTAATGCGTCTCTTCATGCACCTCCAGGCCTTGACGTTATGCCTATGCGCTATTGGAACCACGCCTTCGATGGCCACCGAGTTCGCAACTGTCACGCCGGGTCATCAGCTAACGTTTCCGCAAGACACGGGCGCGCATCCGGCCTTTCGCACCGAGTGGTGGTACGCAACCGGCTGGCTGAATCAACCCGACGGCAAGCCGCTCGGGTTCCAGATCACGTTCTTTCGCTCGGCGACCGGACACGATCCCGCCGATCCCAGTGCCTTCGCGCCATCGCAATTGATCATCGCGCACGCAGCGCTCAGCGATCCATCCATCGGACGGCTCGCGTACGATCAAAAGATCGCCCGGCAAGGCTTCGGTCTGGCCTATGCGAAGACCGGCAACACCGAGGTCAAGCTCGACGCATGGCAACTCGATCGTGCCGCCGATGGCCATTACGCCGTAACGGTCAAGGCCAGCAATTTCACGCTGAACCTCACGCTGACGCCAACGGCCGGGCCACTATTGCAGGGTGACAACGGCTACTCGCGCAAAGGCCCTTTACCCGCGCAAGCGAGCTACTACTACAGCGAACCGCAACTACGCGTAAGCGGCAAGGTCACGCGGACTTCGGCACAGAACGGCAAAGCCGCCCTCGATACGACCGTCACCGGTTCGGCGTGGCTCGATCACGAATGGTCCAGTACCGTACTCAGCGCCGACGCGGTCGGCTGGGACTGGCTCGGTGCGAACCTGACCGATGGATCAGCGTTGATGGCGTTCAAGGTTCGCAGCCATGACGGCAGCGCGGTCTGGGCACACGCGACGCTACGAGACCCGCAAGGCAACGCGAAATCTTTCGATGGCAATCAGATCGACTTCATGCCGTTGCGCACATGGCGCTCGCCACGTACGGGGACGTCGTATCCGGTGTCGGAGAGGGTAAGAACCGGCGACGCAACATGGCAACTCGACCCGCTGATGGATGATCAGGAACTTGATTCCAGTCAGTCCACGGGGGCAGTATATTGGGAAGGCGCGGTAACGGTGAGCCGTGACAACAAGAAAGTCGGGCACGGGTATCTTGAGCTGACCGGCTATAACAAGGCGCTGAAAATGGAGAAGTAGTCGCACGGATGTGCGTGCGGCTACTTTTGAAACACGCGCTAGAGAACCAACGCTCAGTTCTTCAAACTATCCGGGACTTTGCCGCCATTGGCCGCAAGTTGCGCCATGACCGCCTTGTGCAACCAGATGTTCATGGATGCCGAATCATTCGTATCGCCCGAATAATGCAGTTCACCCGCAAGCTCCTTGCGAGCGGCAAGGCTGCTGTCCAGACCCAACAGTTTCATCAGATCGACAATCGATGTCTGCCAGTTAAGTTTTTCCGATGATCTGGATTGCAGGCCGGTCAATACTGCTTCGACGTCGACCGCCGTCGGCCGAAATCGCTGCGGCGCCGCCGGTCGACGTCGAAGCAGTATTGACC
>NZ_JBSIPA010000068.1:0-20480 GCF_053574605.1 Caballeronia sp. M23-90
GAGAAACCTGTTTGCCTGCGCCGTTCAGCTTCCCAGCGGCATCGGCCTTCACCCAGTTGTGCAGCGTCTTCGGGCTGATGCCCAGTATCTTCGCCACCGCCGCCATGCTCTGGCCGCCGCGGACCATGCGCACGGCTTCCAGCATGAATTCCTGCGTATATCGAGCTCTCGGATTACCCATCTTTCCTTCCTCCTTGCGTGAGTTTTACACACTCAGCAAGGGATCCATTTTTTGCGGGCAAGCTCAGTTTTCGGGTCATGTAGAGCTTGCAAGTAGCTAGTTTTTCGCTCATTGGCGTCGCTAAGGCTGGTAGTGGATCAAGCCATGGGCTGTATTTGGGGCCGTCGATAAAGTGGCAAAGGGACGTGGTCGATCTGACCATCGGAAGGCCTAGAGGAAATTCATGCTCGGCGACCTATGTCGCCCCATGGGCTCGAGATTTTCCTTTCCCTGTGAGCCTTAGGCCTCGACAAGTTCCGGATCGCTCTGATCATCATTGCCGCCGCGTTTCGTTGATTGTTTCGGGGTCGCCGGCATTAACCCTTGTAACGCGCCCTGACGCAGCCTTTGTTCGACCAGCAGCAATCGCACCTTTTCAAGGGCGACGAGCGTACCTAGCTTTTCGGTGCTCCAAACGCGCTGGATACTTTCGAAGTAATCCTCGATGTCATGGATCACGCGGCGGCCATATTGAATCTCGAGGAGAAGCCGCTCGATGTCCTTGTCGCCGCGATGACGCCGCCAGAGCGCCCGCATCTCACCGAGCCCGACCGGTTCGAACGGCGGAAGATGTTTGGTCATAGCACAACCCCGAAACACTGTATGCATATACAGTATCACAGACGAACTTCGTTTTCTACGCCTTGAATAGCCGAAGGTCTGTGGACGTCTCTCAATGTCAAGGAGATGACATCACACCGTCATAACGTTATAAAACTGCAATGCTATGAGGTCGTAATTTCATAACTCCGCTTTGGAAACTTGGTCCAGTAATCGATACCGAATTGGTGGTTGCAACGGAAAATATAGTCCGGAAGGCCATTGCAAAACGATTAGACGAAATGGAAAATGATTGTGTTACTAGTTGTAACCTAGATCCGGTATCATTTGCCGGTCGCTCTCTTCAGGTGATTTTTGTTGGGTATGGCCATGACCTTCGCAAATGATTCTGCCGATTCAATCCGGGAAATTAATCTTTCATACGTTCTTCTTGCGCAAAAGATGCTGCGCTTAGACCGCGCAGTGGGCGAGGCTCGCCTCGGACTGTCCGGTCAGGTGGCCAACATCTTATTGATCTGTCGATGGCGCGGGTCGTGAAGCTCGCGGCAGCGCCGCACCTGCTTTGCGCTTTCCGATTCGATAACCAGTCCATGCTCTCGTCATTGGCTCGCGCAGACGATCAGGCCAAAGCTGAGCCTGCAGGGTCGTTACTGGCGCTTGCCCATTAACCTCAATTAAGCACGGGATTCCGTGTAAGAGCTCTGCGGTGTCGGTATGAAGCGGGGATGTGAAGACAGTGAGTTGCCGTTGTTTGGTGATGCCGACCTAAGCGCACAGGCGAGCGCTCTTGCTCAGAGCGTCATTTCGATTCGTACCGCGCAGAGCAAAAGTCTGCCTCGAGATCTGCCTGTCGGCTCGCTTGAATGGGAGACGGCTGCGCTCGAATTTGCTCGGGATATAGAGCGGGTTTTAGCAGGCGAGTGCGATCAAAACCAATTTTGATCGTAGTAGTCGGTAGCCCATCGCCGAGCGCATTGTACCGCCTCGTCCGAGGTCGAAAAGATCCCCAAGTCCGGAGCGTACTTTTCCTGCTCGCCGTTGTCCGCCGCCACAATGCGCTTGAGTCGAACGCGCGCCCGGAAACCCGTAGCTGTGACTTGGGGCGACGCATCGATGGTAGCCTTCATGTACAAAAAATTCACGGATCAATCACTGAAAGATTCAGAGTTCTTGTGAAAACCTAATGCTTGCATTGCTTTCGCATACTGGCGTTCATGCTCCGAGCAGAGGCGGCGGACTTCTACCAGCGTCGTCGCACGCTGCAACACCCCGGCATCAATCTGAAAATGTTGTGCAATTGCCTGACAGGCAATGCCGGCCGGGAAATATACAGCGAGATACCGATCTTCGTCCTCGCGATTATTCCAGACTGTAATCGCCATATCCCATTCACAGACGTCGTCCAACGTGGCGATAGCGCGCGAATCACACGCAGCCGCTTCGATTTTCCCCTTCGCAATCGCGTGCTGCAGGTTTTTTTCAAACACGCTTACAAGATCCCATCGGGCAGTCATGACTTCGACCGTAACAACGCACTGTGTCATCGAAAATTGTCCTTCGCTGTAAGAGCGGCGGGGCAAATCGCCGCTAGATGAATGGCGTCACTCGGGTGTGTCCGCCAGCTCGACACTGCAGGCGATTAGCGCAAGGCGTTCTCGACAGCCGCAGTCAACGCGTGACGTTTCGCGGGTAGGGCGAAGAATTGAACCGAACTGCCGACAACGTCCTTACTATCGATACGTACCGCCTGAGTTTTACCGGAACCTTGAAGCGCCGATCGATTGCCACGCCGATGAAATTCGTTCGAATCGAAATCAATCGGATATTCGAACACGCCGTCGTTTGCCTCGACGACCAGATGTACATGATCAATGCGAACGCCAACGAAATGAACTTCGATGATCTTGTTGAGCACGGTGTCAATCGCGGCATCGATTTCGTGAGAAGCCAGCGCAGGGTTCGCAAAACGAGCAATCTGAATGACCGCACGCATACCGGACCCCTTATCGAAACAAGCGATCCGGTAGCGAGCAACAGCTGGAGTTCGGTCGGATTGGGGATATATGAGGTCGTTTAAGCTGCCTTGGTAGCTCATGATTTGCCTATCAGGTTATGCGTAAGACCCAAATGTCAAACGCACAACCCAAGCTACTCATGGCCGCACGAAGTCAAGTCAACGACCGGACAAGCGCAGCATGCAACGTTGGTGCTTTACCCGTTTATTGGTGCGATAAATATCCGGAATACGGCTCTTTTCCAGCGGTATCACGCCAAGATCCTTCTGCGCTACATAACGTCAATTCGTCATTGAGCCTTTCGTTTTCCGCTCGTTTTTTTTTAGGCGAAATCTCGATCCAGGTCGGGCCGTGGTCACTGGCGTTCGGAAAGTCGCGAACCCATGCGTCAACAGATGCGTTAGCGAGGCGCGGGGTAAGCGCTGGACTGAGCAAAAGATGGTCGATTCTCAGACCAAAATCTTTCCCACGGTGCCGGCGGACATAATCCCAGTACGCATAAATTCGGTCATCCCCGTGCACGATGCGCAGCGCGTCGGCCCATCCCTGCGCAACGAGCCGCCGAAAACATTCTCGGCTCTCGGGTTGTAGCAAAGCGTTGTCGCGCCATGAGCGCGGGTTATAAATATCTTCGTCAGTAGGGACTACGTTGTAGTCGCCGACGAGCACAACGGGGTGACCACTATCCATCAGATACTGCGCGTATTCGATCAGCCGTTCGAACCACGCAAGCTTGTAGTCAAACTTGGGACCTGGCTGTGGATTGCCGTTTGGCAGATAGAGACAACCAACCAGAATGCCAGAGACCGCGCCCTCGATATAGCGGCTTTGCTTGTCAGCGCGATCACCGGGCAGGCCTCGGCGACTTTCGATAGGTTCCGAACCCTTGCTCAAGATCGCAACGCCATTCCAAGCGCTTTGCCCGTGCCATATCGCGCCGTAGCCGGCGTCGTTGATCGCCTTGATAGGAAACGCGGAATCGACAGCCTTCAGCTCCTGCAGGCAGACGATGTCGGGCGACGCCTCGGCCAACCATGTTAGCAACGATGGAAGGCGCGAGCGAACTCCGTTGATGTTGAACGTAGCGATCTTTAGTTTCGGCATGTTCGCTGTCTCCTAAAACGGATCGTGACATTCGGGCGACTCCCAACATTAGATCAATGCGCAGTGGGTGGCCACACCGCAACGCTTCGCTCGGACGGCCCCTCAGGCACCTGGTCCAATCCGTCAGCAAACCACAGCACTTGATGTCGGAGCTCAGAGACATAGCTTTCCCAGCCGCTTTGATTTCCGTGGAAGAGATCGTGCTGTACAAGGTTCGCGAGCAACGGTCGGTTGATCGATTCATCAAGCAGCAGCTTCGGCCAAAGGAAGAACGCGCTCGCTGCTCGTTTCGCAAACTCATACGGCGTGATTTCCGCGTCGACCATGCGGAGGATGGTAAAGCTCATCAGGGATTCCTCTTGCCCGACTGCTTCGCCAACAGTATTGAACCGGTTTGCGCATTTCATCACGCACGCAGATGCTTCCAGCACGTCGCCCAAATGCAGCAGCAGGGCGCGTCTCTCGATTCCATCGTCCATCGTTTCTCCGTTGTGATGCTACTTAAGGTCGATTGCTCTTCTCATGGCGACGGTCAATCCCTGCCGACAGCGCGCATATCCTTGCCACGGGTCGGCGCCCAAGGTTCGCTGGCGTTTGATCGCGCTGTGAATAGTCCATTGGTCGGCCGCCTTGATCTCTGGGAGTTCTTCCCACGCGATCGGCATCGAGACGCCCATACCGGAGCGAGCGCGCGCGGAGAAGGCAGAAACCGTACTCGCGCCTTTGCTGTTTCGCAGGTAGTCGATGAAGATTTTTCCAACGCGGTTCTTCGGACCCAGCACAGCAGAAAATCGATCGGGCATCACCTTGGCCATGTGCCGGGCAATGCCTTGCGAAAAGGCTTTCACTTCATCCCACCCTTGGCGCCGCGTGAGCGGAATGACGATGTGATAACCCTTGCCACCGCTGGTCTTGATAAATGACTTCAGTCCAACCTCATCGAGCAGCACTTTGGCCAACTGGGCGGCCTCGGTCATCATTTTCCACGAGAGGCTTGGATCGGGATCCAAATCGAGTACGAATCGGTCGGGATGTTCCAGGTCGGGTTGCACGGCATTCCAACTGTGAAGCTCGATGACATTCATTTGCGCCAAGCCAATGAGCGCTTCGGGCACGTCAACGGCCAGCAAAGCCGGATGGTTAGGGTGCAGGGCGACCGCCAGCTTGGTGATCCCCGGGATGCGCATCCGTTCCTCATGCTTTTGGAAAAATAGTTCGCCTTCAATGCCGTCGGGCGCGCGTACGAGCGAGACCGGCCTGTCTTGTAGATAAGGCAAAGCCCATTCGGCGATCTCATCGTAATACCGAACTAGATCAATCTTCTTCATGCCCGTTACAGGATCGATCACGCGATCGGCGTTGGATATTTTCTGGCCAGATAGCGTGACGTTGCCGCGGCGGCCAGGCTGGACCCGCGTAGAGCCAGTTTGTGCCTCGACTGGCTGTCCGTTTTCAACATCAACTACTGGCTCTTCCGTGACGGCGGCCGCAGGTTTATCCTCGCGCATCCCATGAAACACCGGGTGCCGGACTTCGCCGTTCGGTGTCCACTCGAGAAACGATAATTCCGCAACGAGTCGCGGTTCCAGCCAAACGTAATCACGGTCTTTTTCGGGTGCCGGCGCGTTGTAACATGCGCTCGTTTTGCGCACCAAGCCCTTCGCCTTTTTTTCGAGCGCTGCGATCTGCGAAGGGCGCAAGTTCTGCTGTGCCGTTCCAGCAAATCGAAACGATCCGTCGGGCTCGTACACGCCGAGCAACAACGCACGGACGCCGGTCTTCGCGCCCCGCAGGCTTGTGAAACCTGCAACGACAAACTCCTGTCTGAGCAGGCACTTGAGCTTCACCCAATCGGTTGAGCGTCCGGAGCGATAGGGTGCGTCTGCTCGCTTTCCGATGATTCCCTCGAGCTTCATTTTGCACGCCGACGCGACGAGCGACTCGGGGTCTTGAGCAAAGTCTTCCGAGTAGCGCAACGCATCGGTGTGGACTTCGCCGAGTAAGTCGGCTAAGAGCGCACGCCGTGCTTTGAGCGGTTGTTCTCTTAGATCTGTTCCGTTGATGTACAGCAGGTCGAAAAAGAACAACACAATTTCTGCAGTGCTACGGCGGTCAAATGCATTTTGGAGCGCATTGAAGTTGGGCATGCCGGCCGCGTCGAGCACAACCGCTTCGCCATCAAGCCACACGTTGTCGACGGGAAGGGTCTTAAGCGCCGCACAGAGCTTGGGCATGCGGTCGGACCAATCGTGGCCGTTGCGGGTAAAGAGCTGTGCGTTACCGGCGTCGACGCGCGCAAGCATTCGGTAGCCATCGAACTTGATCTCGTACGACCATTCTCCGTCCGTGGGCGGCCGATTGACGAGCGTCGCCAGCTGCGGCTCGATCAGTGAGGGTGTGACGCCCGGCGGTTCCTTCGCAGCACGTCTGGGCGGTTTCTTGTTTGAGTTATTCCATCGCCCGGCCATGGACTAAAGCTCCGTGGATTTATCCATCCCAGAATCCAGCCACGCGACGAGATCCGGACGTGATGAAAATTCGAGGTTTTCGAACCAATGCGTCAGGTGCTCGTGAGCATCTCCAAGGAAGTGGTCGTCAAGTTCAAACCGGCCTTCGAACCCAGGAGGATCGGCGATGAGGTGAACGCCTACCGCCTCTTTGCCATCCAAAAAGATCACGGTGTGCTCGGTGATGTTGGCAGTTGTGCCGCGTGGCCGATCTTTGAGTGTTGCCGTAAATTCGTGTTTAAGGTGGGCTAGATCCATGGTCATCAGTGGGCTCCGCAAGCAACAGGACCAATTTATTTAACGATGGCGTCAGGAAAAGCCCACCTGGCTCCGGTCATTTACCTTCGTTGCCCTTCAAGTCGCCATGCTTGTGAGAGTGTGTCGCACCATATTTCAGCTCAAAGTGGGCACCTTTGCCGCTACGCGTGGGCGGAAAGTGCTCGCCTTCAACGCACGTTACTTCGAACGTACCCTTGCCGTCCTCGTGGACGACCGAATAAATGCCAGAAACCTTCACGATTTCGCCGGGCTTGTAGGAATTATCGCCTGCCATAATTAGTTCTCTCCGAAATGGGTTGCTTTGTCATCAGCAAGCGCCGTTCCGTAGAGCGCAAGCGCCTGACCCCGCGGCCACTGCTGAAAGATTTATGCGCAACATAGGCGATCACCAAACGTGCGCGTCTTGGAAGAACGACATCTATCGACCTTCTAGTTCGAAATTAGCTAATAACGCCTTCAGGCGAAGCCAAAATTGCCGTTAAACCGCATCTGGGGAAGACAACTCGCTTTCATCCGATGTGTATCCAACGACGCTTCAACAATATGAGGCCTGCATGACCGGAACTCGAACGAAACGCTCAGAGCCTCTAAGGCTCATCGAGCGGAAGATAGAATTAGTCCGCATTTCTGACATCGACACGATACCCAAGGGCCTGCGCGGCATCTACGTGTTGTATAGCAGTGCAGACTCTGGAACGTCGCGGTCGCCGCATTACAACGTCGTATATGTCGGCATGTCGAGCAGCGGCATCAAAGGTCGGTTACGCGCACACCGAAAGAACAAAGAGGACCTTTGGAACTTTTGCTCTGTTTTTTCTGTTTGGCCTAACGTGCGTGAGGACGAGATTCGAGAACTCGAAGGAATTCTGCGCCATATTTATCGCTTCGACCCTGCCGCGCAGGAGCTTAGCGCGCACAAAACCTATAGCAAGTTATCCCGCACGCCGATGATCGAACTCAATCCCTCATTTCGCAGGGAGACTGAATTTGTGATCAAAGATGCGGCAGATAGTAGGTAGGCGCGAGTCGCTCGCACGTGCAATGCAATGGAAGCAAAAGTCAATATAAGTCAAAAAGGGGGAAAATGCGAAGGTTCAATGCTGTCGGGGGGGTAATATTTGCTGGGCTTTTAATAAGCGCTCAAGCGCAGACGAAGCAACTCGATCGAGCAGTGATCGATCCAATGGCTGCAGCGCAAACCTATTACGATGGCACAGACACCGCGCCCTATCTCGCGCTGAATAAAGCGTGCAAAGCCGAAGCGGCTGCCGGAAATCGCAGTAAAGGATGCGACGCATTTAACGTTGCGGCCACCCAAACCAACAGGCTCATACACGCAAATCCGGCGGGTTTTGTCGGGGTGCGCATCAGATTTTAAAAGAGTCGAATTCCTACGGAGTTTCTGGGACTTGGTCGAGCGTTTGACGCAATCTTGCGGCGGTCCGATGGCTCGACAGCCCGAGCAGATTACTGACTTGCTCGTTGGTGCTGCCTGCTGAGATTTGACGACGCCCGTACGTGTTCCTAAGGAGACGGGGACTCATGTCGGCCGCCGCCACTTTGATATTTCCCAGCGCGCTTCTAACGCACTTTCCCAAGGTGTCGTCTTTCATCGGTTTGCCCGTTGCAGTTGTCACGAACAGGTAGCGAGTCGGGCATGCAAGCGACCGCCGCGCCGAAAGATATTCGCGAAGAATATCGACGCAGAATTGCTCGAGTGGCACACGCCGAGCGATGCGTGGTCCCCGTTTCTCTACATACACATCAGGTCGGAGTCCATCGACGTCCAGGTCATCAAGATCAAGGTGTCGACATTCGGCCGATGTTATTCCTGTACCCAAAAACATAGCGACGATCGCCACGCTTCTTAGCTGTTTGAACGATGCGTCCGCCGGCCTCACGCACGCATCTTGCAGGCGTTTATCGTCGTCCTTCGATAGGAAGACCGGAGTGGGCTCGTCTTCCGGCCAAGCCTGGCCAACGAGCAGCAACGAAGCAGGGTTGTCTTTGCGCACCTCCATTGCCACCAAGTGACGCGAGACGCGATCAAGCAGCTTGAGGTAACGGAGTTGCGTCGTCGTATCTGGGCGTGCCTCGTGGGCAAGCGCGTTAAAGAAACTGTCGATCTCTGCCGAGCCGAAGGTGGCCACCGTCTTGCCGTGGGTCGCAAGATGCCGATGAAACCGGGCGAACATGGATCGGTGTTGAGTGATCGACTGTTCAGCAAAAGGACGCCGGTCCGCACCGACAGCTTCGTTTCGCTGCCATTTGTCGTAGGCTGCTTGCGGATCGCCCACCCAGTCGAAGTCGTTCATAAAATAGATATACTGGAATTGTGCTTTCCACAATATATACGAAGCTACGCTTCGCCAACCCCGTCATCAAAACAAGGGCGTCCGCCATTGTTGAACTTCTTCATCTCGCGCAGACAATCGGCCGGGCCACCTACTACCAAGCGAGCCGAACTGGCCAACGTCAGATTGACGCTTAGGCCAAAATCTTCAACGACGTACCCAAGTGCGCACATTGGAAGAGAGGAGAGCGCATCGGACGCTTCAGCGATCTGTTCCACAAGCGATCGAGCGTCGGATCGATACGCCCATATAGGCTTTCCCAGCGCGGCCGCAAACCTACTTCAAACGCCGTGCCGCTGTCTGGCTCGCCGAGTCCTCGAAAATCGTTCAGGTTCGCCATGACCATGTCAGCTGATCGGATGGCATCGATTTTCGCGCGACAGATCCATGCCGCTTTATCAGCAGGGCCTAAGTTTGACGGTGCTTCGTTGTCAAACGGATACATGCCAACATAGCCTGCTTTTCGACACAGGTCTTTTAGATAAGCGCCGTGGTCGACTGCATCGATCCGAAATACGTCGAAACAAGCAAGATACACGCGCAAGGTGCCCTCGGCCTTTTCGATAGGAAGCGGTTGCCGGGCGGATGTGGCCAGCTTCTATCCGTTTTCGCAACCGCGCAATCTGCTGCCGAATAGCCAATACGCTTTTGCCAAGGTTCGAAGCGATTACGTCGATGTTGTGGCCGGCGTCGAGCTGCTGCATGAGAGCCTGCTGTGCCTTTGTGGGTTTGGGCATTTGCTCCTCGTTTTGTTTTGATCAAGCACGTCAGTGTTTAGAATATCAACAAGAGGGACAAGTCAAGTCCGTGGAGTACTGATGAGCATGCAGTTAAGCGATCGGTGCAGGACATCTCTCTACCGAGTCATTTTCGGAAAACCGAAGAGCACTGATGAGAGCGTGGTCTTTTTAATGGCCGGAAGCAGGGAAGCGGCGAACCGCCGTGCGGTAAGAACGCTCGCGGTGCTGTTCGACATCCCAGAAGCGGACGTCTATCTATATAACCTCGTATCGTTCGCCGACTTGGTCGGCTCAGGTGTGAGCGACGACGAAGACGTGCGCGTTTTCGAAACCGGCTGGAAAGGGGCGGAAGTGAGCGCCTGGGTCGAGCACCCTCTGTTTCTCACAGACGATACTTCGCTTCTCGGGAAGTGGGCCGAGCTATACGCAGATATTGCTCGATCGCAAGCGCTGGCTGCTATCAAGCGAGCAAACCGGTGATGCTAAACCAATCTGTTTCGCACGCGCCAACGTTTTAGCTCGTTAGACCTGAGAACGATCCGCCACGCAGCTCGTTATAAACCGGGAATCAAACTTATAGTGCAAGTGGTTGCTGATTGAGCGCCAAGCTGAGCGATTCATTCTGTGCAGCCGATAACGTGTTGGCCAAGACGGTTTCGGCGCGGTAGTAGATCATTGCGCCGTAGATGTCGGCAAGCACGCGTGCGCGTGGGCAGAGCGCTGCGTCCTCACCCGACGCTTGATGCTCACGCTAGTAGTTAATTGCATCTTCAATCTGCCCAATGGTGTAGGTATTCATCGCGATTTAGTTAAAAATAAACTGCCGACAAAGATTAGGGTGCCGAAACGTCGGCTGGCGTTATGACTGTTGAATTGCCTGGCTCCCTAACGAACAATTTCCGAGACCTTCGTGCGAACGGGCTGATCAGTGAGGGCGCCGGACCCACCGGCACCACAAAGCTTCCGTTGCCGATAGGACCTTTGCGTTTGATCACTTCGACTGCGACACCGTTCTCGGCCGGTCGTAGCGCGAGCCGTAGCGATGCCGGAGAACTATCTTGTGCGCTTGCGAGAGGCCTCATCAATACAAACAAAGTCTCATTTGACTGTGCCGCGAGAGTTAGGCGACGCAGTGACTCGCTGCGAATGTGCTGCTGCCAAAAAAGCACCGCACCAAAGCTGCCTGCTCTCAGGATATGCTCAGCAGCCCACAGTGAATCCGCTGATTTTTTCGGAGAGATCCACACCAGCTTAGCTGGATCGATTCCCATATAGGCAAAAGCGTGCATGTTTGGCACTTGGGGAGGCTGGATTAACGCAATTGATTTGTTTGCGACTGAAGCAAGCGCTGGCCGCAAAATGCGCAACTCGCCGATGCCCGACTGAGCCGTCAAAAGTTCAATCAGCGCACTAATCGGCCAGCCGCCACCTGGGAGCTCTGCAGACAGCGCCTCGTAGCCGGTATCGATGACCCTACCCGCGGTGCGGGCGAGTTGGGATCCTCTCCACAACGACGGGTGGATTTTTTCGAAATCTGGTAGCGCTGACATGGGTCATACCTGTGTTTTTATAAGGGCTATCCACTTAGCGCCAATGGAGCGATCATGTCGGCGTGAGCGAATTTCAACCTACCCCTCTTGCGGGCGTCGACTACCCTCGAACTTGGAACCAGTTTGAAGAATGGTTTGCCACTGAGGACGATTGCGCGCATTACCTTCAGCGACTGCGCTGGCCAGATGGATTCGCTTGCCCGAGTTGTAGAACTAAGGGTGAACCATATCGAAGTAGCCGCGGACGCCTGATCTGCAGAGCCTGCCGCCATTCGTGCACGGTTACGTCAGGTACGATTTTAGATAAGACACGCACGCCCCTCAAGGTTTGGCTGGCAGCTGCGTGGCATATTACGAGCCAGAAATCAGGCATGAGCGCCTTGGGTTTGCAGCGTGTACTGGGCTTTGGTAGTTACCAAACCGCCTGGACCATTCTGCATCGCTTTCGGCGGGCGATGGTTCGCCCGGGGCGAGAGCGCTTGCAAGGCATCGTCGAAGTAGATCAGAGCTATCTTGCAATTCGTGATCGCCGTGTTACCTTCGTCGGTAAAGGCACGAGGGGGCTGACCACTAAGGCTATCGTGGTGATTGCCGTGGAAATCTTGGTGCCAAAAGGGTTTGGTCGTATCCGTATCCAGCGAATTGAAGCGGAGTCGGGCGCCAACATCGTTCCGTTCGTGAGAGAAGTCGTGGAACGCGGCTCCGTGCTGCGTACGGACGGCGCAGCCATCTACCGGGACCTGCGGGAGGAATATCAACATGAACGGACGGTGGTCAGAAACGTGATACCGGCGGATGCCATTCCAGCCCATATGCCGCTGCCTGGCGTACATCGGGTGGCTTCATTGCTCAAGCGCTGGCTCCTCGGTACACATCAAGGAGCGGTTAAGCCGGCCCAGTTAGAACACTATCTCGACGAATTCGTGTTCCGCTTTAACCGACGCACGTCACGTTCTCGCGGCCTCATTTTCTACCGCTTGCTCGAACAGGCTGTTCAGGCCGACCCGATTACCTACCGTCAGATCGCAAAAAGAACATCTCGCGACGCCTAAATTTCGGCTTGCGGAATGGTGGCTCTAAGTGGATAGCCCTTGTTTTTATACAGTATAGTACGTCCGACGACACTTCGCGCGAGGCGCTTCGTGATGCAACAAGTTTTCGTTCTCGAATTCGGCGAAGCCAGCGCCAAGCTGCTCAAGACGGCTGGCGTTTCGCACGAGCGCATTACCGGAGCTGCAGGTAATGGGAGCGGACCGTATTTGATGCTGACCGCAACAGATTTTTCAGAAATCAACCATTGGCGGCTCTTTCTCAATCGGGAGGGCTGCCCTTATCGATATGGCGAAGTCGAAGCCAACGGAATGCGAGAGATGGGCCGCTCACGCTCGCCTGGTTGGGTGGTTTACGATCTGCAGGGGCGATTGCTTGTGAATCCGCTCCCCGTCGACATAAAAAAGCCCCGTTTCTGAACTGAACCCCAAAAGTTGGACACCCGTCCAACGATTTGGGGTGTTTTTTCATGAGCAAGTACGATGCGCGATTCAAGCGTTTGGTAGTCAAAGATTATTTGTCAGGCAGGGGTGGCAGTAGCAAGGAGGTGGCACGACGACATGGCATAGACCATGGCACGGTACGCAAATGGGCTGCAGGTTATCAAGCACACGGCGAAGCTGCATTGAAGAAGAAATACAGTCAATACGATGCTCGCTTCAAGCTGAAGGTATTGCGCTTCATGCTGGCACGCGGCCTGTCGTGCCGGGAAACAGCGGCTGTCTTCGATATACGAAACGCGCCTCGCATCGCCGTGTGGAAACGCCAGTATGATTATGGAGGCTTGCAGGCATTGGAGTCTCGGCCACGAGGACGCCCCGTGAAGCAATCGAAACCGCCCAGTTCATCCGAGCCGACCAGGTCGGACAACGCACGCACCAAGGAAGAGCTTCTTGAGGAGCTTAACTACTTGCGCATGGAGAACGCGTACCTAAAAAAACTCGATGCCTTGATCCGCTCGGAAAGCCCTACAGCGCAGCGCAAAAGGCGCAAATAGTGCTCGGGTTAAGGCAGCAGTTTCCAATCACGGGCCTGTTGAAGCTGGCGGGTCTGGCGCGCAGCACTTTTTACTACCAGTGCAAGGTATCGCAGGCGGCGGACAAACACGCGCAGCTCAAGACGCGTATCCGCTCGATATTCGAGCAGCACAAGGGGCGTTATGGTTATCGGCGCATTACGAGCGTGATTCGGCGCATGGGAACGACGGTCAATCACAAGAAGATTCAGAGCCTGATGCAACTCATGAAGCTCAAATCCGTGGTGCGCCCGAAGAAATACCGTGCCTTTCGCGGGACAGCGGGACGCATTGCGCCAAACGTGCTGCAGCGCCAGTTCGAGGCTGGCGCACCGAACCAGAAATGGGTCACTGATATCACCGAGTTCCGGGTGGGCGAGCACAAGCTCTACCTCTCACCAGTTCTGGATCTGTATAACGGCGAGATTGTTTCTTATGAAATGGCCACAAGGCCGGTCTTCACGATGGTCGCGCAAATGATGAAGAAGGCGATAAAGCGTCTTGAACGTGGCGAGCGTCCTATCGTCCACTCCGATCAGGGCTGGCATTATCAAATGAGTGCTTACCAAGCGCTGCTCTCAGAGCGCGGCCTGACGCAAAGCATGTCACGCAGGGGAAATTGCCACGACAATGCCACCATGGAGAGCTTCTTCGGCACCCTCAAATCTGAGTTCTTCTATGTGAACAGGTTCGAAAGTGTTCAGGCGCTGCAGGCTGGCATCAAACAGTACATTCATTACTACAACCACCAACGCATCAAGCTGAAGCTAAACGGGCTGAGTCCTGTGATGTACAGAACTCAGCCCTCTCGGCCCTAGCCGAAAACTGTCCAACTTTCCGGGGTCAGTTCATTTTAAGACGGGGCTTTTTTTGAGAAAAAGGACCTTAGTGGTTCATGAATAACAAGGCGGCCAAACCAACGACGCCGGCGGCGAACGCTGCGTACCCGCTGACGCGCGAAACAAACGTGCGTGCCTGCTCCCGCGTCCAGGTGTTCGCGTGTTGCTCTTTCGTCAAAATCGACATCGCAGCTCCTCAGCGCAGGGTTTTCAGGTGGGTCGCGATGAACAACATCGCAGACATCGTGGCAACTATTATAGACCCGCTTAGCCTCGTTGAGCGGTTGGCCGACGTGTCAGCGGTGACAGCTCCGCCGGCGGCAATGAACATCGCGGTGAGCACAACGACGATTTCGGACGCCAGCAGGACCGCGACCCACGCGAAAACATGGCCCTTCGCTTCCATATACTCCCATGCCTCGTAGATAGTAGCGGCCGACCACGCGAGCGCGAGCCAGCCGAGCTGACCGTCTTGAATCGTCGTCACGATGCGGGTGCGTTCCCGTTCGGCTTGCTGAAGTGGCATCAGCCGAGCCAATAAGAGACCTGCGGGCGGCAAGATCACGGGCACTGCAATGTTAATCAGGACCCAACCGATATTATCGGTGAGCAGGCCCAGTATGGTTAGAAGTTCGGTCACTTAGTGTCCCTGATGCGGCGGAGTGGTCTGATCAGGGTCTATTTTATCGATCTCATGCACAAGTCAAGAACCGATCGACATTGCTCCATGCGGCGCGATCCCTAATGGGGGGCATTTGGCCATTGGTGACACACGGTGGGATTCGCCGCAGCTACGCGCTAAACGGCTTCTCATTTGATGCTGCCTCTCGGGGAGTGTGAAGGATCCGGTAGATGTCAGCGAGACATCGCTCGCTAATATTGGCGATGCCAACCGCACTGCGCGTAAAGCGCGGCGGTGTCAGTCGCAAAACGCGGCAAATCGCCGACATATACGGTTTTCCGCCAAACGTCGCGCATTGGGTTGACGCGCTGATGATCGCCGCATCGCCGACCTGGCTACGTAGACACGCGAGCACCAAGCGATCGCGTTCGTTTGAACTCGCACCCACTGTTCCATATGGCCTCCAAATACTGTATTTATGTACAGTACTTTTAAAATAGTCCAGTTCGGGAGGGAGCGCAAGCGCGCTCGTTTAGGTCAGTCTGCCGATACGGGGCTGGGCGGTCGGCTGAAACAGTCACAGGCACGTACGAACAGGCGGATGCGACCGGTTCTAAGCGCCTCTTCCAGACGTGTATCAAATGAAGGGAATGATAGCCCTAACTATCTAGGCCCTTCAGGTCGCGATAAATTCCGACTAAGCACCGGTTACCGCATTACCGTGCCAACATTTCACTTTTCTCAGACAAAAATTAACACTTCTGTACTTTTCGGTGAATTCTATTTATCGTTGATTAATATAAGTATGTAAAATGGCTATAAATGTTCAAACGACTGGCTGTGGCGAGCCGCATCGGACGCATCGGGTAACTGCTCGCACGACCTAAAATTTTTGAACCATAGCAATTTTGCGTTGCATAACAACTTGGTTAGGCCCCCGGAGGGAGATCATCACGTGGTGGTTTGACCGTACACCAGATCAACCGCGCGCGCTTCTAAGGAGGCAGGGAGTTGCGGATCGTTACGTCGCAACTCGCCAGACCGGGCCCATTAGGCAAACACACCAAGCTGAATCCGGATCAGCATGTCGTTGACGCTATCGGATCCAACATCGCCGTCTCGAACGTGCATGGGAAGTCATCAATTCTTGCCCGATAAGCATAGAAGAAACGGAATGCAACTAACGATCTTATCCTTAATCGTTTCCATTAACACCGGTGCTCGGTTGCGCATCCGCCCCAAATAACAAATTTATCATCCGTATTGAGATGGGTAAGGTAGCTCTTAAGGTTGAGCAGCTTTGTATTGCTGGAGTTTCCAACCGATCAACCTACCAACCAACTTACCAACTGAGCCAGTGATCCGTCGTGGCGCAAGCCTTAAACCGGAGCAGCACTGTAGTCAACGTTGGCGTTCCAAGGTAAGCGAGTCATCAGCACCGCCTGTTCATAGCGACGCGGCTTCGGCATTCTGATTCCCACCAGATCTAGTGGGAATCAGAATCATGGAAGTGAGCGCACCAGGTCGCCCCCGCGGCTCAAGAAACTACACGGAAGAATTCCGGGAGATGGTGGCAGCGCAAGCTAACGACCCGGAGCGTTCGATCGCTGAGGTTGCTCAGGAACACGGTCTGAACGCGAACATGGTCGCGAAGTGGCGACGTCAACGGTCGCCCTCGCCACCGGCGACGCTATTGCCGGCACAAGAATCATTTCTCCCGGTACAAATCACGCCATCGCCGCAGCACCCAACCATCACAGTGGAGTGCGGAGCGGTACGGGTTCGCTTCGAAGGCAACCCTGATCTGGACGTGCTGCGCGTTGTGCTGGCTAGCTTGCGTGACGCTCAATGACGCTAGGACCACCCACTGGCACACGTGTGTGGCTGGCCGCGGGCGTCACCGACATGCGTGGAGGCTTCAATAGCCTCGCCGCGAAGGTGCAAACTGTCCTCGAACGTGACCCGTTCAGTGGTCACGCGTTCGTCTTCCGTGGCAAGCGTGGCGACCTGCTCAAGGTACTGTGGTGGAGCGGCGACGGCATGTGCTTGCTCACGAAGCGGCTTGAGAAGGGGCGCTTCGTGTGGCCACAGGCCACCAGCGGAACGGTCTACTTGAGTCCCGCACAACTCTCAATGCTGCTCGAGGGCATTGACTGGCGCCAGCCCACGCGCACGGCGCAGCCCACATCCGCGTTGTAAACGTCGGCGCGGACACGTAAACTGTCGGTCATGACTTCGGCCGACACCCTTCCCGACGACATCGATGCCTTGAAAGCGCTGCTGCGCGAGCGCGACGCGCGCATTGAACGCCTACAGGATGTCGTCGACTCCCAGGAGGCGGTCATCGCCACGGGTAAGGCTGAGATCGAGCACTTGAAGCTGTTGATCGCGAAACTCCGCCGCATGCAGTTCGGTCGCAAGTCCGAGAAATTGGATCGACAGATCGAGCAACTCGAACTGCGACTCGAAGAGCTCGAAGTCGACGAATGCGCGATGCCTGTTGAAATTCGAAAGGCAACACTTACGGCGCCAGAACAGGCACCGCGTAGGCCATTGCCCGAACATCTGCCGCGCGATGTTCAAACGTATTTGCCTGAGTCGGGCGAGACATGCCCGGGGTGTGGCAGCAAGATGAAGCCGCTGGGCGAAGACGTTGCTGAACAACTCGAGTATGTACCGGCAAGCTTCCGCGTAGTCCGGCATGTGCGACCGAAGTTCGCGTGCTCTTGTTGTGACCACATCGCACAAGCGGCCGCGCCGAGTCGACCCATCGAGCGCGGTCTGGCCGGCCCCGGTCTTTTAGCTCACGTGCTGGTCTCGAAGTTCGCCGATCACTTGCCGCTTTATCGGCAGTCGGCAATATACGCACGCGAAGGTGTGGAGCTTGATCGTTCTTTGCTCGCGAAGTGGGTGGGTCACTGCGCGACGCTCCTGCAACCGCTCGTTGAGGCGTTACGTCGCCATGTGATGGCGGCGACTAAACTTCATGCCGATGACACGCCTGTACCGGTGCTCGCACCCGGCAACGGCAAGACGAAGACGGGCCGCCTGTGGGTGTATGTGCGTGATGATCGTGCCTCGGCTGATATGACGCCGCCGGCGGTATGGTTTGCCTACACGCCAGATCGCAAGGGCATCCATCCGCAACAGCATCTCGAGTCATTCAGCGGCACATTGCAAGCTGACGCATACGGCGGGTACCAGGCCATTTATGAAACCGGACGTGTGACTGAAGCAGCGTGTTGGGCACAGGCTCGAAGACAATTCTACGAATTGCATGCGGCCCGTCCAAATGCCCTGAACACCGAAGCGCTTGAGCGTATCGGCGGCTTGTATAGGATCGAGGAAACGATCCGGGGCAAACCACCTGATGAGCGTCGGGCCTATCGACAGGCGCATGCGCGGGCACCACTCGCCCAACTCCATACGTGGCTCACCATCACACTACGCACTCTCTCGCGAAAATCCGATACGAGTCGAGCGATCCTCTATGCCCTTAACCGATGGGAAGCGCTCACGCGCTACTGCGACGATGGCCGCCTCGAAATCGACAACCTGCAAGTGGAGCGTGCGTTGCGCGGGGTCGCAATCGGCCGGCGGAACTATCTGTTTGCCGGCGCCGACTCAGGCGGCGAACGTGCGGCCGCGATCTACAGTCTTATCGGCACGGCGAAACTCAACAGTGTCGATCCCGAGGCGTACCTGCGTTTCGTGCTCACACGCATCGCTGACCTCCCGATCAACCGGGTCAATGAACTGCTACCGTGGCAATTTCCCGAGCTACGCGCCGCTCATTCAAAACAAAGTGCATCGGCTGGAACAACGGCGCCGTGATGTCGTAACACCTCGGCGCGAAAAATTGCCCAGTCATCAACTCCAGCCCTGGTGTGGGTGCAATACAAACACTCGCTTGCCGCAGATTGCAACGACGCATTTCGGTGTACGTCAATGCCGAACCGCTTGCTGAACCGCGCCCAACACAACCCGTCCTCTCCATTGATCCAAAGCGTTTCGCCGTTGCCTGATACGGTGTTCTAGTAACGCTGTCCCTGGATCGGTTCGTTGCTCACAACATGTCTCCCATTTAGAGCTTCAATTGTAGCTACCATCGCAGATGTCAGTGCCGGGCGCACGGCACGCTTGCAAAACGGCTCCAGTCAAGACGTCCTTCGGGATGCGCTTACGTTCCAAGTCCTTCTCTGCGCTCTAAAACGATAGACAGGTAAGCCTTTCTGTTGTTCGGTGTAGATTTCATTGCATCAAGAGCAAAGGGTGGTCGGTATGGAAAGCGCGTGCCGCCGTCGGCGGCGAGACTTATTAGCGGTTTTATGATCGAAAGCCCAATAGTTAGCTTTTCGCCGAGCTACAAGTCCCAAGTGCACTAGATGTCTAGCAATGCTGTCGCGCGAGCGCTGATCAATCAGTGTACAGGGGGCAAGAGCAGACAACGTCGCGTACGTCATAAGCATCGTTTTTTTGTGTGGACCTGCCTCGGCGACGACAAGCACAGGCAATGAAGAGCTTACCTCGCGTTGGCTGCACGCTACAGTACTGTGCGCGCCGCGCATTCGAGTTTTCTTAGCTATGTATGTTGATAAGGATAGTTATCTTAATAGCATTGAAATTGATTTTTCTTCTTCGCAATTTTCATGTCTGGCCATATGCCAAAGTGGGTTATGAGCCCATTCAGCGCTTGTTTAACGCGGCGCGGCTACGGCCTATTGCTTATAAAACAGAGTAGGTCACTTGCCAGAGAAAAACGAGTTTCCTAACCCAAAGGTTTTACAACAGAGACGCGAATGGTTTGCGTACGCCTTCCTCGTTGCTCGTCAGCGACCATCCTCGATCTTCCCCACGCCAACGATATTTGCGCTGATAATGTAGCCACTCCGTACAAAATGCGAGGTGGCAATGTCGAGCGTGGTTCACACCCTTGAAGCGAAGACATCCAGATGGACCAACTGGGCCGCGTGCTTTGTGACAATCTTGATGCTCGCAACGGCAATCGCTGGGGCTTACGGGACGCAGCGTCTTTACAGCAGTGAAGCAGAAGTGGCAAAGTAGCACCGCTTGCATATCGGGTTAGAACGGCTGCTTTCGCTGCTCCGTGACGCCGAGACGGGCCAGCGCGGATACCTGATAACGGGCCGAGAAGAGTATCTTGCGCCGTACGTCGACGCCACGAGTGAGGTCGATACGCAGCTTATTGAGCTGGCATCTCTTGAAGATGACGATCGGCTGCAGCAGCGAACGCTAGCCGCATTGCGGGAAACTACGGAGCGGAAGCTTCGCAGAACTTGAGTCGGTTATCTCCGTTAGGCGCAAAAGTGGATTTAGTGCCGCATAGTCACTCGTGCAAACCGACGCGAGGCGCGTGCGGATGCAAAGGGCAGAAGGTCGGGGAACTGCCAGACTCTACGACACATGAGCGGGGAAGGCCGCATCAATTACAGTCACCGGTGGGGCAATATGAATCTAGGGAAGCTTATGTGGACGCCTTATGTGGACGCCTCCCGGATTGCAAACAGTTTTGCGTTGTTGACTGGCAGGTTAAGGCAGCACGCTTATGTCCGGCCCGTTTGTGCAGGCCGGTATCTGCCTGCTGGCCCTAATGGAATTCGCTG
>NZ_JBSIPA010000690.1:0-2329 GCF_053574605.1 Caballeronia sp. M23-90
TTTGCGCGAGCGGACGGCCGCGTAGACGCGCGCATCCAACTGCTAGCCAGGAACACCGGCAGACGCCCCGCCGGCTTCAAGCCGGTTTGCCCCAGCTATCGCGCAAGCTGACGATACGATTGAACACCGGCACGCCCGGCTTCGAATCCACCCGATCGGCCACGAAATAGCCATGACGTTCGAACTGATACCGGTCTTCCGCATTGGCGTTGCGCGCCGATGGTTCGAGATACGCGCGAACCACACGCTTTGAATCCGGATTCAATGCATCGAGGAATTCGGCGCCGCCGGCGCCAGGTTGTGGCTCCTTGAAGAGACGATCGTAGAGCCGAACTTCGGCTTCATACGCGTCTTTCGCGCTGACCCAATGAATCGTTCCCTTGACCTTGTAGCCGTTCGCGCCATCGGTGCCCGATTTGCTGTCGGGGAAATAATTGCAGTGCACGGCCGTGATATTGCCGTTTTCGTCCTTGTCCGCGCCGGTGCATTCGACCACGAAGCCGTACTTCAGCCGCACCTTGTTGCCCGGGAACAAACGGAAATATCCCTTCTTGGGCTCTTCCTGAAAGTCTTCACGCTCGATCCACAATTCCCGCGAGAACGGAAACTCGCGAACACCGCGGTCCGGATGATGCGGATGCACGGGCGCGCTGCACGCCTCGCTCGTGCCTTCCGGAAAGTTGTCGATGATCAGCTTCAGCGGATCCAGCACTGCAATCGCACGCGGCGCTTTTTCATCGAGATCATCGCGCAGCGCGCCTTCCAGCACGCTCATGTCGATCCACGAATCGACCTTCGTCACGGCCACGCGATCGCACATCAGGCGGATGCTTTCCGGTGTGAAACCACGGCGCCGCACGCCCACGATAGTGGGCATGCGCGGATCGTCCCAGCCTTCCACGTGGTTCTCGGTCACCAGTTGTAGCAGCTTGCGTTTGCTGGTGATTGCATAGGTGAGGTTCAGGCGCGAAAACTCGATTTGCTGCGGCAGCGGACGTGTGAACTTGCCGTCGTCGGCGAGTTGGTTCAGGAACCAGTCGTAAAGCGGACGATGATCCTCGAATTCGAGCGTGCACAGCGAATGCGTAATGTTCTCGAGCGCGTCCGATACACAATGCGTGTAGTCATACATCGGGTAGATGCACCACGTGTCGCCGGTCCGGTAGTGATGCGCGAAACGAATGCGATAAATCACCGGATCGCGCATGTTGAAGTTCGGCGACGCCATGTCGATTTTCGCGCGCAGCACGTGCTCGCCTTCCTGGAATTCGCCGGCTTTCATGCGGCGGAACAGGTCGAGGTTTTCTGCAGGCGTGCGGTCGCGGAACGGCGAATTCTTGCCCGGCTCCTGCGCGGAGCCGCGTGTGAGACGCATTTCTTCGGCCGTCTGGCTATCCACATAGGCCTGGCCACGTTCGATCAGCAGTTCGGCGAATTCGTAGAGCTGGTCGTAGTAGTCGCTTGCGAAGTACAGGTATTCCTGGCCGTCCTTGTTCCAGTCGAAGCCGAGCCACTTGACCGCATCGACGATGGAATCCACGTACTCGACGCTTTCCTTTTCGGGGTTGGTATCGTCGAAACGCAGGTGGCAGACGCCGCCGTAATCACGCGCGATGCCGAAATTGACGCAAATACTCTTTGCATGGCCAATGTGCAGATAACCGTTCGGTTCGGGCGGAAAACGCGTCTCGACCCGCTGCGACCATTTGCCGTTGCGATTGTCTTCGTCAATGATATTGCGGATGAAATTATTCACCGCTGGGGCGTCGTTGCGATCAGTGTTCATGCGAAAGAGAAGAAGAGCTGACGAGGGCGCTAGCGTTCGAATACGTGCGGCTTGCGTTCGGTAAGACCAAATCGATCAAACGATTCTACCTTAGCAATCCGCCCGGGACAGCGCAGGCCGGGATTTCGCCACGATGTGCGGCGCGGTTGCGACATGTTCCTTATCTGATGCAAACCAGCAGCGTTTCAATACCGGATGTATCGAGCGTAACGGGAGGTAAATCGCATTGTCGGCAATGATGAGACGATTTTAAGATAGCGTCGCGTCCCGGACTAATGAAATTGAAAGGTTCGGGGCGCGGCATATCGACAATAAAAAGGAAGGTCTCAACATGAACAAGATCACGCGGGTATCGATTCGGGTTGCTGCGGTTGCGACGTTGATTGCAGCAGTGTCGGGGTGTACGATGAGCCGTACGCAGGCGCACGCGGGGATTGGAGCGGCGGCCGGCGGTGCGTTGGGTTATGTGCTGACCGGCGGTCCGCTTGGGACGGTGGCGGGCGCGGCAAATCAGTTTGTCATCGTGCCGCTGTCGGTATCGGA
>NZ_JBSIPA010000691.1:0-2323 GCF_053574605.1 Caballeronia sp. M23-90
TGGTGGCGGTGGCGCCATGGTCACGCGCATCTCCTTGGGCGGCGCTTGCACAGGCGCAAAGTTCACATGCGTGAGGCCGTAGATCATCAACACCGTCACGACGACCGCCGCCGCGATGAACACACCCATCGGCTGATGTTTGTGTTCCGCGTGCGCGGACGCCCACAGCGCGCCCTTCAAGGGTTCATGCGAATCGTTCATGACGGGTTCGGGCTCAGTGCTTGATGATGTACAGGTCTTCGCTGCGGTAGTGGTCCATCGGATTCTTCGTGGAATAACCGCCCACGTAGCTCTTCACGAGGCGCACGAGCGTGTATTGCAGGAGCGGCAGCATGGGATAGTCTTCCATTGCAACCTTGCCTGCTTCCGTTTGCAGCTTCAGGCGCGTAGCGGGATCGGTGGAGTTCGATGCTTCACGCATCAGCGCATCGGCTTTCGGATTGCAGGCCTGATTGTCGTTTTGCTCCGAGCCGCACTGAACCAGCGTCAGGAACGTGCTGGCGTCGTTGTAGTCGGCAACCCAGCCGTTGCGCGCAATCTGGTAATCGCCATCATGGCGCTTCTTCAGCAAGACCTTGAATTCCATGGCCTGGATGTCGGTATCGAGCCCGAGCTTGCTCTTCCATTCCGACGCCGCGAAGATCGCCATTTTCTTGTGATATTCGCTGGTGTTCATCGCGAACTGCAGCTTGGTGCCAGGCTTCACGCCCGCTTCGGCCAACAGTTTCCTGGCCTCTTCCACGCGCTTTGCCATGGGCCATGACGCCCAGTCGTAGGCGTTCACGTCCGCGCCCTTCACGCCCTTCACAATCACGCCATACGCCGGGATCTGGCCATCGGCCGTGACGCGTTGCGCTAGGATGTCGCGATCGATGACCATCGACAACGCCTTGCGCACGCGTACGTCTTTCAACAACGGGTCCTTGTTGTTGAACGAGTAGTAGCGCAAGCCGAGCATGGGCGCTGCGCGCATCTCGTTCGGATACTCCTGCTTGTAGCGCGCGAACGTGCCAGAGGGCAATTGGTAAACCCAGTCGTTGCCGCCCGACTCGTACTGCTTGACGTCCGTGTTCTCATCTTCGATAGGCAGGTACGTCACCTGGTTGAGCTGCACGTAACCGGCATTCCAGTAATTCGGGTTCTTCGCGAGCACGAGCCGGTTGTTCACCTGCCAGTCTTTCAGCATGAACGCGCCGTTGCTGACGAGCTTGCCCGGCTTCGTCCAGTCCTTGCCGTTCTTCTCCATCGCTGCCTTGTTGATGGGGCCGAAGTTCGTGTTGGTCATCAGGTCAGGCAGGAACGGCACCGGGTACGGGGTCCTTATCTGCAGCGTATTCGCGTCGATCGCCGTCACACCAAGCGATGCGACCGGCTTTTTGCCCGCGACGATTTCCGTGCCGTTCAGCAGGAACATGCCATACGTGTTCGCATATGGTGATGCGGTTTTTGGATCGACGAGCCGCTGGGCACTGAAAACGAAATCTCCCGCCGTGACTGGTTCGCCGTTCGACCACTTCGCGTTCTTTCGCAGATGAAAGATCCACGTGGTCGAGTCTTTCATTTCCCACTTCTCGGCGACGCCGGGTACCGTTTCACCGTCGGAGCGAACAGCAGTCAAGCCTTCGAAGAGATCCCGCGTAACGTTATTGGCCGGCACGGATTCGGCGACGTTCGGATCGAGCGTCTCGACTTCGCTGCCATTGTTGCGCACCAGCTCCTGCTTCGCGGCGAGTTGCGTGCCGGGCGGGATGATGGCCGCGCTGGCGAGACTGGGGAGGATTGCGGCGCTGAAGAGACACGCGGCCAATAAAGTGGACGACCGGCGCGCAGGAAGAACGGATGAAGAAACGGACGAAGCGAAAAACATCAAGGAAACTCCCGGAATTCATGACCTGCCGCCAATGGCCGATGATCAGTGACCACTCGCGGTTGCAGCGGCCTTCGGCATGTCTCACACACTGAGCGGGACATGCCGAAGGTTTGGTTCAACTTTGTGATGGATCAGATCCAACGAACGCGCATGAAGACGGTCATTCGTCGTCGCTGCTCGGCGCGGTCTTGAACGAGAAGGTCACCTCGCCAACATACGGCTCGGCGTTCTTCTCGCACTTGTACGCCTTGGCTGCAGTAGTGACGGCTTCGTTGAAGACCGAAGTCGGCGGCGTCGTCTTCACGATCTTCACGGCGCCCACGCTGCCGTCCGGATTGATCGTCAGATGCGCGATCACGTCAGCCGAGATGCCGTCCTGCAGCGCCTTGCGCGGAATCTGCGGCTGCACGGACTGGCAGTGTCCACGGCCATCCACCACGCCATGCAACGCAA
>NZ_JBSIPA010000692.1:0-2323 GCF_053574605.1 Caballeronia sp. M23-90
TTCTGCAACGACGGGCCTGCGCGCACGCCCGGGCCGCTAGGGGCACCGTCGTTGCAGATACTTAAAGCACCACTTTGACCATTGGGTGACCGGTCAGCGCACGATAGATATCGTCAAGATGCGCGCGGCTCTGCGCGCGAACGGTGAGCGTCAGACCGGTGTATTTACCGCCCGACGACGGACGCGTTTCAATGCGCTCGATGTCAAAGTGGTCGTCGAATTCGCGGATCACGGTGACGACGGCATCGCGGAATTCCGGATGCGTCGCGCCCATCACCTTGATCGGGAAATCGCAGGGGAAATCGAACAGGGCGTCGATATCGGGTGAGCTCATGGTGTTCTCCATCTAACGGACGCCCGGGCTGTCCGGGCGTCTCACAGCAGGGATAGATGGAGCCGGATCGGCCGATTCCAACTTGCCCGATGTTGCTTGCTTCTTCCTTATTTCTTCTTCTGCCACATCATCAGCAGCGAATCCCACGTCCGGCCGACAAAACCGGCTTGCGGCACATCCTGAAGCGCGACCAGCGGGAATTGGGCGACTTCCTTGCCGTCGGCCATCATCTTGACGGTGCCGACCTGCTGGCCCTTCTTGACCGGCGCGACGATGGTGTCGTTATGCGTGACCGTAGGCTTGACCTTCTCGCCCATGCCCTTCGGAACGGTAATGTACTGATCGGTTTCCACGCCGGCCTTGAGCGCGTTTTCCGTGCCCTTGTAGACGCGCGGCGAATCGATCACCTGGCCCGCCTTGTAGAGGCGCACCGCGTCATAAGCGGTGTAGCCGTAGTTCAGCATCTTCAGGCTGTCCTGCACGCGGTTGTGCTCTTTCGGCTCGCCCATCATCACGGCGACCAGCCGGCGGCTCGCGTCAGGCACGCCTTCCAGCGGACGCTTCGCGCTCGCGATCAGGCAATAACCCGCTGCCTTGGTGTGGCCGGTCTTCAGGCCATCCACCGTTGAATCGATCCACAGCAAGCGGTTGCGGTTCGGCTGCTTGATCTTGTTATAGGTGAAATCCTTCACCGAGAAAATGGCGTAGTACTCGGGGAAATCGCGGATCAGGCGCGTGGACAGCACGGCCAGGTCGCCTGCCGTGGTGTAGTGATTCGGGTCGGGCATGCCGTTGACATCGGCAAAATGGGTATTTTTCATACCAATCTGCTTGGCCGCCGCGTTCATCAGTGTGACGAAATTGCCTTCGCTTCCGCCCACCAGCTCAGCCAGTGCAATGGCTGCGTCGTTGCCCGACTGGATGATCATGCCGTACACGAGATCGTGCACGGTCACCGGCTTGTTAGCCTCGATGAACATGCGCGACTCGTCCGTGCCCACGCGGCGCACGGCCTCGCTCGGCATGACGGTCTGGTCCATGTTGATCTTCTTCGACTTGAGCGCGTCGAAAACGAGATACGCGGTCATCAGCTTGGTCAGCGATGCCGGTTCCGAGCGTTCATCCGGGTTGCCGGACGCGAGCACCTGGTTGCTGGTTGCATCGACGAGAACCCACGAGCGGGCCGTTACATCGGGTGGCGGAACCTGGGCGAAAACGCTCGCCGCTACGAGCGTCGCCGGCAGGACGATAGCGGCAGCAACGGCACGATGAACGAAAGAGGGAGCAACGAAGGGCAAGCCGGAAGGGGAAAAGCGCATAGGTTCGGATTGGCAGAAAAGGCATCGGCGAGTCGGCGTTTTCCGGATGTCCGAGAAAAGACGCGACTCGCGGGTTGTACAGGCGGAGGGTCAGTCCGGCGGAGCGCTGTGCTTCGACGCAGGGCGCGAAGATTCGTTCGGACCGACCTCCGCGCGCTTCGATACTCGAGCGGCACATGGACTGAACGCGACCGTTGAATCGAGCGGTGAATCGCGTGCTGCATGCGCTGCGGCCAAGCGGCGGCCGAATAGTCGGCCGGGCAAAAGTCTGCGCCATTATACGCGTGCGCAATGTTGCTTTTGCCGTGGAAGTGGCTTGATTTGCCGGGGATTCTTGAAAGCGAGTGTAAAAACGAACGCGGCGCAAAGCCTTTGAAAGCCCTGGCGCCGCGCGTTGATCCAGCAGAAAGTAGCGGTTGTTCCTGCGTAAGCCTCAACGCCAAGCGTCGACGATGATCTTCTTCAGCACATGCAGCTTTCTATGGAAGAAATGCTCGCCGCCCGGGATCACGACGACGGGCAATTCCTGCGGGCGCGCCCATTAGGTTACGTACCAAGCTGACGCTCTGTTCGACTTCGACAAGGCAATCCTGAAGCCGGCTGGTAAGGCAAAGCTTGACGATCTCGCATCGAAGATTGGCGACCTGAACCTGGAAGTCGTGGTCGCTAC
>NZ_JBSIPA010000693.1:0-2302 GCF_053574605.1 Caballeronia sp. M23-90
ACCTGATTCGTATCGACATGAGCGAATTCATGGAGAAGCACAGCGTCGCGCGTTTGATCGGCGCACCCCCGGGTTATGTCGGTTATGAAGAGGGCGGGTATCTGACCGAGCTCGTGCGGCGCAAACCATACAGCGTGATCCTGCTCGATGAAATCGAGAAGGCGCATCCGGACGTGTTCAACGTGCTGCTGCAAGTGCTCGACGATGGCCGTATGACCGATGGGCAAGGGCGCACCGTGGACTTCAAGAATACGGTGATCGTGATGACATCGAATCTTGGATCGCACGTGATTCAGTCGATGGTCGGCGAGCCGCACGAAGCGGTGAAGGATGCCGTATGGGAAGAGGTCAAGCTGCACTTCCGGCCGGAGTTTCTGAATCGTATCGACGACGTCGTGGTGTTCCATTCGCTCGACCGGAGCAACATCCAGTCGATTGCGAAGATCCAGTTGCAGCGGTTGCATGAACGGCTTGCGAAGCTGGAGATGCAGCTGGATGTATCGGACGCGGCGCTCGAGTTGGTCGGCAAGGTGGGTTACGACCCGGTGTTCGGCGCGCGGCCCTTGAAGCGCGCGATCCAGCAGCAGATCGAGAACCCGGTCGCGAAGCTGATCCTGGCCGGCAAGTTTGGGCCGAAGGACGTGATCCCTGTGGATGTTCGGGACGGGGAGCTGGTGTTCGATCGCGTCGTGCATTAAGACGCGTTGGCGATGTGATGAAACGCCCGATGAGGTTTATCGGGCGTTTTATTCGTGGTTGGAGCAGGAGCGTGTTTGGGTATACCCCGTTAGCGAACTTTGGGCATCGTGATAATCTGCGACCAAGTTATCTGACGTCGTATCTAGACAGCGGCGCTCAGACTTGAAAGTCCTCCGTTATAAAAGGCGAAAGTCATAGGACGTCCGTTCTAATCACCTCCAACTCACATCATTCCATGACGAAACTGAACCTCTTGCTGGCAGCGACAGTTGCGTGCGCCGCGTCGGTGAACGTCTACGCCAAGACCAGCGATCAGGCGTCCCTTGACTCGGCCGTCAAGCGCCTGCATGCCGCGATGATCGCGGCCAACGGCGCCGAACTCAAAGCGCTGACCACCTCGACTTTGAGCTACGGTCATTCGAACGCTTCGGTTCAGAACCAGCAGGTTTATATCGATACGATCACGAGCGGGAAGACGCACTACAAGCGCATCGACCTGACCGAGCCGAGCGTGACGCTCGCGGGCGATAACGCCATCGTTCGGGATCATTTTTCGACAACGGTGGAAAGCGACGGCAAGCAGACCGATGTCGAACTCGATCAGTTGATGGTCTGGAAGAAGGCCGGCAACGACTGGAAGCTGCTCGCGCGCCAGGGTTTCAAGCATTGACGAAAAAGGGCAACGGATTACTCCGATGCCCCTTCGTCACTTCAAGCAAACACTATAAAGCGAAGAACCCTCAAGCCTTCGGTTCTTCGTTCTTGCCGAACAGGCCACCCAGACCGCCGAGCGAACCCAGCACGCTGCCGAGATCAAGCTTGCCGTCCGCCGGCACTTCGCCGTTCGGCGTTGCCTTGTCGACGAGTTGCGGCAGCACGGAGGCCAGCATGCCGCTCAACTGATCGCCCGACACACCTGCCTTCTGTGCGAGGTCGCTGACTGCGCCCGACCCGAGCACGTTGGTCAGGGTGTCCGAGCTGATCGGCTTGTTTTCGCCATGACCGATCCATGACGACACCACATCACCTGCGCCATTTTCATGGAAGCGCTGGATCAGGCCAGTCAGGCCGCCTGGCTGGTTGTTGATGAATTCCATGGCGACAGCGACCAGACCGGCCGGTGCTGCGCCGCCACCTTCCGGTGACGATTTGCCGAAGGAGGAGGCGAGGGTATCGAGTAGGCTCATGGCTGTCTCTCTGAAAAGCGATACGGGTTGGGTATATCGCCCGGTTGTGTTGCAGTGACCGGGCGAACAAGGCGCCGTCCGTCAGGACAACGCGTGTTCTGCTGCAAAACGACCTGAGTGCGCTTAAGTTCGAGCGTCGTGTTTGTGTCCGTTTCACGAACGATACGCCCTTGCATCAAGTCAACGGCGCGCGAAAGAAACGCGCCGCTGTCCTCAGGTTGCAGCCGCGTCGCTCGCGGCTTTCTTCTTCTTCGACTTCTTCGATGCCTTGGCGCCGCTCGCGCCAGATGCCGATCAGTAACCAGGCGGCACCTTTGCTTTTCGCTCAAGTGCGCGCCGGATCTGCCGATATGTTAAAAGTAAATGAACGGTGAGTTTCGGCACACGTTTTTCAGCACCTTTCTGGCCCGGTCCGG
>NZ_JBSIPA010000694.1:0-2285 GCF_053574605.1 Caballeronia sp. M23-90
GCGGCGTCCAGCCCTTCTTGTTCACTTCCGCATCCTTCGAGATCAGCATGTTCACGAAATCGAGGTCGTCGTTGAGCGCGGCCAGCATCATTGCGTTTTCGCCGGCGGGGTCGAGCTTCTCGAGATCGGTCTTCGGATTCTCGGCGAGCAGCTTGCCCACCTTGTCGGACTTTTCGCGTGCGGCGATCACGAGCAGCGGCGCGCCGGTGTTATCGACGAGATTCGGATCGATGCCTTGCGACAACAGCTTCTTGACGGCCGACACATCGTCGAATTTCACCGCCTTGATCATGGAATCCTCAGGCGCCGCGAAAACCGGTTGAGCAATGGCTGCGGCCGTCAGGACGATGCCCGTGACCAGCGAGCGCCACGTCTTTCTGCGCGCGGCCGTCTGGCGGTTGAAAGCTGCCGAAGATGAAACCGTCGAAATTTTGAGCATGTGTTCCTTGGGGATTACTGGCTGAATCTAATAGTTTTCGCGTCGAAGGCTTCCGCCGAGCCTAGTGTTCGACAGGCTCGGGAATCTTGAAGAGCTTGAAGAAGTTGCGGGTCGTGGCGGTTGCCAGCGCGTCTTCCGGCATTTCGCGCAACTGCGCGATGAAACGTCCGACATAACTTACGTACGCAGGTTCATTCGACTTTCCACGATAAGGCACCGGCGCGAGATACGGCGAGTCCGTTTCGATCAGCAAACGCTCGAGCGGCACCCGTTGCGCGACGTCCTGCACGTCCTTCGCGCTCTTGAACGTCACGATGCCTGACAGCGAGATGTAAAAATCCTGCTCGAGCGCGGCTTGGGCGACGTGCCACGGCTCGGTGAAACAATGCATCACGCCGCCCGGCACGCTTGCACGCTCCTCGGCCATGATCCGCAGCGTGTCTTCCCACGACGACCGTGTGTGGATGATCAGCGGTTTGCCCGTCTCGTGAGCGGCCCGGATATGCGTGCGAAAGCGTTCACGCTGCCATTCCATGTCGGCGATGCTGCGCCCTTCCAGACGGTAATAATCCAGTCCTGTTTCGCCGATGGCGACCACTTTCGGATGCTGCGCCAGTTCCACGAGCTGCTGGACGCTCGGCTCCTGCGCATCTTCGTGATCCGGATGCACGCCCACCGATGCATAGATATGCTCGTTTTCTTCCGCGATCTTGAGCACGGAAGGCAGCGTTTCCAGATCCACCGATACACACAGCGCGTGCGTCACCTTCAGCTCCTGCATCTTGCTGAGGACTTCGGGCAGCCGGTCGGCGAGACCTTCGAAATTGATGTGGCAATGTGAATCGACGAACATGGTGGTTCCGTGGTGATTTCCGACAAGGCTTTGATTAGCCGGCGGATTGCGGGATCAGCCGGCGGCCGAGAATCACGAGATCGCGCTCTATGCCGTCCAGCACCGCGACGCGCGGCAGCGTGCCCCAGACGTCGAACTGGAAGCGGCGGAACAGGCGCAGGCTCGGGTCGTTATGGCCGAAGACGAAACCTAGCAACGTATCGATACCCAGTTCCGGCGCGCGTTCCAATGCCGCTTCCAGCAACTGCGTTCCCAGGCCGCGTCCGCGCGTTTTCTCGTGCAGATAGATGCTGACTTCGGCCGTGCGCAAATAAGCCGGACGTCCGTAGAAATCGGAGAAGCTCAGCCACGCGACGATCGCGCCGTTTTCTTCCACGACCCAAAGCGGCCGGGCGTTCGGCCCGTGAGCATGGAACCAGGCCAGACGGCTTTCAACCGTCACCGGCTCCAGATCTGCCGTCACGAGCCGCGAGGGCACCGTGGAGTTGTAGATGGCCACGATGCCGGGAAGATCATCGAGAACCGCGTCGCGGAAATGGAGAGTCATGGTGCGTTTTGCTTTTGCGAATGAATGTTTACGGACGTGAATGGCAAGTCAGGCGGCGTTGAACACGTCGCGATAGCCCAGAAACAGCTCTTCAAAAACCAGCCGCGCGTTGAGCGGATGATTCTCCACCGCGCGCTGGCGCGCCACAGACTTTTGATAGCGGGAAAACCTGTCCACATCAAGCTGCGCGGCGCAGCGTTCCAGCGCCTTCGATGCCGCCGGGAAATACCGCGGCCGCCCCGCCGTTTTTTGCGCCAGCACATCGTAGAGCCAGCGCTGCATCCAGCCGAGGACCATCGGAACGGGCAGTTTCTGCAGGTTCTCGCCGCATGCAAACGCATCGCAGCCGGGACCCGCCGCCAACTGCGCCAACGCGAAATCACGGAGGGCGCGGTTTTCGTCGTTGGCGAGCGCCAGCGCAGTCAGTGGCGCACCGCCCGCTTCCA
>NZ_JBSIPA010000695.1:0-2283 GCF_053574605.1 Caballeronia sp. M23-90
CGCTCGAACGCATATTCACGCAACCGGATCTTCAGATAGCGATGCAACGCGACCACATAAAAGAGCGCCTGCAAGTGGTAAGCGTGCGAAGCCATTGCAGCGTCCAGCGACGCACCGCTGTAATCGGCCGGTGCCAGGCCAAGATGATTCGACTTCCAGTCGACGATCCAGAAGCGCCCCTCGTGTTCCACGATCAAGTCGATAAAACCCTTCACGAAGCCGCGCAAGGTTGCAGCTTCGAGTGCGACATCGGGGAAGCCGTGCGCGACGAGCACGCGCCGCAAAGCTGCGAAATCCAGCGATTGCGCCGGGAACAGGAATTCGAGTTCGTTCATGCGGCGCTTTGGCGAAATCATGTCGAGCCGCATGCCCGGCACGAGTTCGGTTTTCACCGTGTCGGCGAGAACGCGCGACATCATCAACGGGAGATCCGTTTCTGGTGCGTCAAAAACGGAAAGCGGAACGGGATGTTCGTGCAAGGCTTTCTTGATGGCCTCAGGCCATGTCGCAGGCTCCGTGAAATCCGCCAGTTCGTACATCCTGTGCAGACACTCGCCTGCCGATGGTCCGCGCGGAAACGCGAGGATATCGTCGGGATCGAGTGGAACCGGCGTCTCGGGCAACGGAGGTTCGAGAGACACTATCGCATCGATGCGACCGTCGTGGTCCGGGCGTTCGTCGGCGGGTTGCGGCTGGTTCGATTCTTCGCGCGCGCCGGCCGCTATCATGGAACTGAAGCTCGCGGTCCGCCAGCTATCGCGCAACACACGACGACTCGTCCGCGGCTCGGGCGAAAACGCAGCATCGCGGCGGACGACCAGCGGTTCGCGGACATCGATGACCGGCAACGGCTCGACCGAAATCGATCCAGTCGCGAGCGCTTGCCAGGCGCCGATCACATTGTCCTCTTCAGGCGGCTCGGCCAGCCAGTCACTGAACTCGCGGCCCGCTCCCGCGACCAGCCAGTTCAACACGCTGCGCCGCGATTCCTTCGCCGACTTGCCGATCAGGTACACGCCGCCCACCACATAACACCGATACACCGCGCGCGTCAGCGCCACATAGACCAGCCGCGCACGCTCGGCGGCCTGCTCGCGCGTCGCCAGGCCGGAAGCGCGCTCACCTTCTTCATCGGTATAGCCGTAATGCAGGACGGCTGCGCCTTCGTCGTGGTATTCGCGGGCATCAGGAAGGCCGGACGAAGGTGGATCGCGCAACGCGCCGTCGTTCAGGAACGGGCAAAACACGACCGCATATTCAAGTCCCTTCGATTTATGCACGGTCACGATCTGCACGAGGTTGCGATCCGATTCCAGCCGCAATTGCGCGTCCTCTCCCCCGCCCTGCTCGGCGCGTTGCGCGGCGAGCCAGCGCAACGTCGGCGCAATGCCCGGTTGCACCGCGCCGCGCGCCTGGATCAGCTCGGCGAGATGGTTGACGTTCGTCAAGCGGCGTTCGCCATCCGGCCCGACCACCAGGCGCTGCGCAATGAACAACTCGCGCGCGAGCGTGCGCCACATGACCGCGAAGCCGCGCTCGTGCCACAACATGCGGTATCGTGAAAATCGCTCGACCCAGCTCATGGCGTCGGAGGCATTTTCTACGGTCTCGCCATGCTCCATGTTCCACAGCGCGGATGCATCGAGGCCGAGCCAATCGGTTGCAAGCGCGGCGCGAAGGCGACGCAGGTCGCCAGGGGTATCGATAGCCGCCAGCACGCGCTCGATCTGCTCGGCGTCGAGCGTGCCGAACACCGATGCCTGCGCCAATTCCACACTGCCCACGCCCCAGTTCGCAAGCACGCGCTTGACGAGACTGCCCTGCCGGTGAGTCTGCACGAGCACGGCAATCTGCCCCGGCGACAACGGCTTCTCGCCGATCAACACTTCGCCGTCCTGCGCACCGCGCAACAAGCGCACGATCTCGGCCGCGCATGCCTCGGCGGCCTGCCGGTTCGCGTTCGTCTTCGACAACACCGATTCACCTTGCGGCAAGAGCCACACGCAAAAATCGGCGGTATCGGAGTACGCGGCTGACGGCGTGTCATCGATCAAGGGTTCGCGCTCGCGCGTCCCCGCGCGCACGGGCTGATATGTGAGGCCATCGAGAATGAACGCTGCCGGGTTCGTGCTAAAAATACGATTGCAGGCGTCGATGATCGGCGCTGTCGAGCGCTGGTTGACCGCCAGCGTATATCTCGCCGATGCCTCTTCACGCGCCTTCAAATACGTATGCAGATCTGCCGCGCGAAAACTGTAGATGGCCTGCTTCGGATCGCCGACG
>NZ_JBSIPA010000696.1:0-2281 GCF_053574605.1 Caballeronia sp. M23-90
TTGAAGCCGGCACGGGGATGCACGCCGGCTGACGGCCTTGAGGCTGATGAACTTGAGTCGGGGCCGCGAACCAGAGTGGAACGGGTGCTGCCGGGCGGACTGCCGAAAGGCAAGCGTTGCGAGTGCCAACTATAAGAGCAAAAGCAAGACCAAAAGTCAGAGAGAAGGACCAAGTATGGCGACGATCAAAGATGTAGCAGCCATTGCGGGCGTTTCGTTCACAACCGTGTCTCATGTGGTGAACAACTCGCGGCCTGTATCGGCTGAAGTGCGGGTCAAAGTAGAACGAGCAATCCGGGAACTGGACTATGTGCCGTCGGCGGTGGCGCGTTCGCTCAAGGCGCGCAATACGCTCACCATCGGCTTGCTGGTGCCGAATGCGACCAATCCGTATTTCGCGGAGCTCGCGCGTGGCGTGGAAGATGGGTGCGCGAAGAACGGCTATTGCATGTTCTTCTGCAATTCCGACGACGACCCCGCCAAGCAGCGAAGCTACCTCCGGGTGCTGCAGGAAAAGCGCATCGACGGGCTCGTGATTGCATCGGCGGGAGAAGATGCGGTGCTCGCGCAAAGTCTTGCCGGCGCACGCGAACCGCTCGTGATCCTGGATCGGAATATTGAAGGGGTATCGGCCGATCTGGTGCAGATCGATCACGAAAAAGGCGGGTATCTCGCCACGCGCCACTTGCTGCAACTCGGACATTCGCATGTTGCCTGCATCACCGGACCGATTGGCACCGCGGTGAGCGCAATGCGCGTCCACGGCTTCATCCGGGCGATGGCCGAGCGCGGTATCGAGATCGAGCCGAATGCAATCCAGCAGGGCGCGTTCTCGGCGACAGGCGGTTATGAAGCGGCGTCGCAACTCTTCGATACGTTAAAGCCAACCGGCATTTTCGCGTGCAACGACATGATGGGCGTGGGCGCGTTGCGGGCGGCGGCGGAGCGGGGAATCAACGTGCCGAAGGACTGCTCGATCATCGGTTTCGACGATATCGAATTGAGCCGGTACACGTATCCGGCTTTGTCGACGGTTGGGCAATCGGTGCGGGAACTGGGCGAGCTGGCGGCTCAGACGCTGATTGACCGGATCGCGGGGAAGGTGCCGGCGAGCACACGCCGGCGCGTGGTCACGCCGCATATGATCCTGCGGGAATCGACCGGGGTCGTGCCGCAACAGGCTTGATGGGTGGGTTGGCGCTGCTTCGCGCTTAGGTCGAACGCCGCCCGTTTGAAATCCGCGTTGGGCACAACGAGTGTCTCAACGCGGCTCTCTGTTTCTCTCCAAAACGCTGGCTGCCAGCCACGCTTCTCCCAGTTCGCCCCGACTCTGCTGAATTGCGCTTCATTACACATCTCATTCATGCATGACAGCCGACGAGCGCAGCATCCGTTTTAACGACTTACTAAACATGAACTTTTCAGGGTTTATCCGCATCCTGGCGCAGCAAATTGCTAAGGGTTAATCCTCTGACGAAACATCATTTCAATTTTTCCCTAAAGTGCGTGGCTTACAGGCCGTAAATCTGACCAGGCAGGCGCATTCGGCTTCGTCGTGGAGAACGATGGGCTGGATACTGCCGCCGATCATTTCACACACGCGGTTCAAGGAAAATCATGAACATGAGTCTCACGATCAAGGCCCGGCTCGGCCTCACGATGGCTTTTCTCGGCCTCTTGCTGGTGGCGATCGGCGGCCTGGGCCTTTACGGCATGACGCAGTCGAACCACGCGTATCGCGACACGTTTGAAAATCAGATGCCAAGCGCGAATGCCGTGAGCAACGCAGAACTCTATACCGCCCGCGAACGCCTGGTGTTCGATCGCGCGGCTTTCCTCGCCGGTACGCCGGAAGCAGCACCGACCATTGAACGCGGTGCGATGATGCGCTCCAAAGCGGATGGTTTCTGGAAAAAATATACCGAACTTCCCGTGTTCAACGATCACGAAAAGCAGCTCGCGGAGGCATCGAATACAAAACGCCTCGCGCTTCAGAAGCTGATCGATGGCGGGTATGACGCGGTGAGAGCCAACGACCAGGCGCGCATCGTGGAATCGGCCAAGGCGATGCAGGCAACCTACAACGAACTCTCGGGCGCCAATGACGCGCTGCGCAAGTTCCAGTTCGATGCCGCCCGCCAGGGTTACGACGCGGCCCAGGGCGCTGCATCGACTTTTGAAACGCTGAGCCTGACTGCGATCGTGATCGGACTCGCCGCAGCCGCGTTCTCGTGGTTTGCACTGCGCCGCGCCATCGGCCGGCGGCAATGGCGTCGAAGTA
>NZ_JBSIPA010000697.1:0-2275 GCF_053574605.1 Caballeronia sp. M23-90
ATGCTAAGAAGCGCCGAACTGCGGGCAGCCGCGGTGGGGAAATGAGCTTTTTAAAGAGAGATTGATAAAGTCAAAACCCGACATTTCTAAAAAGTTTGAACCCCGACATCTGAACTTGGCCTCGACACTAGTTGTAGGCCCCAAGTAGTAATGTCGTACTTGAACGGCGTCGTTCCTGATAACGCACGGTTGGACGCACAAAACCTGCCGAAAATCCGCATGCCGAACCGAAACGGCTTCGTGTCGAATCTGCAGCCCACAGTACGTTGAATGCCCTTGCCTGCTCGCGCTGACGATCCACGTTGCTAAGCGTTTGGATTCGCGACCGCCCGTTTTTAGTATTGTTCTGCAGCCGACTGCGTGCACCGGCACTTCGCGTGTCTTTAAATCGCCTGGCTTCAGCTAAGGTGTAGGCGCTCAGCGGGGTCGTCGCTTCTGAATATCATGAGCGTTACTGTGGACATTGCGAGCGCGAATGACGGCCGTCAACGTCGGAGCCGCGCGATATAAACCATCGCACTTGCTCGCTCCTTCAGTTCCAGGGTATCGAAGGACTGAAAGACCGGCTGCGCGGTAGTCGAGCGATGCTTGGTTGAAGCAGGTAACAAAGTACTTCCAAATTCCAATGTACGGAAGCATACGGTAATCCTGTCGGAAGCTTAATAAGATATTGAAAGTGCACCGTGCGACCCCAGTTGCTGCGCGGCGGACGCCCGCGACCATTACCGAATACAACCGGTGCCTATGGCCGCCGTTTTTCATCCCTTAAAACTAGCATTGGTGATAATAAAAATGTGGATGCGGAGATATTCAGTAAAGGGCCCGGACTTTACCGGGGTCGTGAGCATGGGCTTGGTTCTTAACTTATTCCTGATGCGTCCAACGGCGCTTGGTGAAACATATACGTCTCTGGGCATGGTATTGGCCGTTCCGCTCGTGTACCTTCATATATGGCACAACACAAAACGAACTCGTTATTCGAATGCCGTGATTCGGTGGGACATTGCCTCGCTGCTGAGCTTGCTATGTGTGTATTGGCTGTATATTTGCCCCATCTCGATAGTCTTCGAAATGTCGCAACTCGACTGGGTATTAAAAGAGTTCGTCACCACTCTCATGATCGCGTTTGTCTATGGCATGTTCCTCATCGATGTGGAAGCCAACCGCAGATTTTTTAAGACTTTGTGTACGGTTATTTCTGTGCTCGGTCTATCCAGCGTCATTACCGTCGTACTGGCGGCAATACTCGGGAGCAAGGATGCGTTGTTTCTTTTCTCGTTGAACGTGAAAGGATATACCGAGATCACTCTGCACCAGGAGACATCGACAGGTGCTATCTATTTTCCCTTTTCAATGCTCTACGGTGATTACGTGTCAGGAACCGTCAAGCTCGACCGTTATTGTGCGTTCTTCCGCGAAGCGGGCATCTATCAGGCAGTTGCATGTTTTTGCCTTGCATATGAAGCGTTCACGCGACGATCCGGACTTGTGATGTTTGGGCTTGTTGGCGGGACGATCTGTGCGTTTTCGTCTCTAGGAATCGCTCTGCTTGCAATGAGCATTGGAACCATCTTTTTATTCTCGGGTTCGCGAGTCGCGTCATGGCGTGTAGTAATCACGGCGGTCATGATTGGGCTAGTGTATCCGGTGTCGATGTACACGCCTTATATCGGACTGGAAGACAAGGCACTTACGCACGGCGCCTCACTCTCAGACCGCTCGAGTTCAATCGAGCGGGGTCTCCGGGATGTGCGGCGCAATCCACTTGGCAATGGCCTTTATTCGAGCCTTGGCAAGAACGATGGGATCTGCCTGCTCGCGGAGCTGGGAATGATCGGACTGTTTGGTTTCGCGTGCAAGGTCCTGCTACTCTCCGGATTGAGACTAGGCCCTGGTCTGAGCTGGAAGAAAGTCGCGACTTGCGCGCCGTTGTTGATCACGGCGCTGGTATCGCAGCCGATCGCAGGAGCGCCCGTCATGCTTGTGATAGGCATGGCATTTGTTCCACGCGTCGTCAATCGAAAAAGTAGCGTAGTGCATCGCCTGGTGAAGCCGGGTATGTCCGCGGCGTTTGCAGCTAAGCAAACGTCATTGGAACTGCCCTTGCCGAAGTCGCCAATGGTCAATCAGTGATCGCTCTATTTATTTGACTGCGTATTCCACGCAAAGTGAATGGCCATTCCACGGCAAAGTGAATCGTGATTCCAAGGCAAAGCGAACAGGAATTCCACGTCATCGCGAACAAACGGAGCGCAGCGACGCGGGGCCTTTGCTA
>NZ_JBSIPA010000698.1:0-2274 GCF_053574605.1 Caballeronia sp. M23-90
CACGGGCGCGCTTGCGCCATCGTCCGCAGGCTTTTTGTACGGCGCGAAGCTGAACGAATCGAATTGCGATGCAAACGGCGGCGATGTGTCTTTCATCAACGCCGAGACTTGCACCGGCAGATTCGATGCCGGTCCGCCCGATACATATTCGATCTGCACCGCAAGCGGCGCTTCTTTGGCGGCGACAAGCGCGCCCGTCTTCTGGTCGCGAATCCCGATCGATCCTTTGAACACCGGAAGGCGGAATTCTTCTACGCGGAAACTGCCTGTATCGACGCTCATTCGGCCAGAACCGGCGCTTGAATCGTCGTCATCGTCGCCGGCGTCGGCCTTGCCGTCGTCGAGCGTCACGCTATATTCACCGAGCTTCGCGGCGGCAGGAATCGGGAAGGTCGAATCGGCGCTGTGATCGGCGGCCCACTTGAGCGGCAGGTGATAGGTTTGGCCGCTGCCCAGATGACGGATCGTCACGCGCGACGGCATATGCGACGGGAACGCAAAACCGCTGAGCGTTTCCTCGCGCATCAGATGTTTCATGGATACCGTTTCGCCGGCGCGCAAGAGCGTCCGGTCGAACACGGTCGTGGCGCGGGTGGTCTGGTCGCGGCTCATGTCGGTCGGAACGTTGAAACGCCAGCTTTCGATACCGCGATTCCAGTCCGAGCGCACGAACGCCATGTCGGGACCGGTCTTCGGATCGTCCACACGTGCCGAGACGAAAAAGCCCGACCATTCCAGACTCTGTTCATTGCATTCGGCAGCCGCGGCGAGCGGCTTGTTCACGTTTGCAATGCCTTGCGCGTTCGTCCTTGCCGTGGCGATCTGTTCGCCATTGCAATCGCTGATGTCGACCTGCGCGTTGGGCACCGGCTTGCCGCTGTCGAGCGCGGTCACCCAGACGATGCTGTTCTCGCGCCCTTGCTTGAAATGCACGCCGAGGTTTGTCACAAGCACCGACGTACGCACGTACATGGCCTGCGGCTTGCCAAGGAGCGACGCGCCAAGCGCCGGCGACGCCATTTCGACCACGTAAAAACCCGGCTTCGTGATCGGAATGCCGACCACTTCAAACGGACGCAGGGACTTCGGATCGGCCTGCGGCACGCTCAACGTCTCGACGCCCGGTTGCTTTGCGAGCAGCGACAACGAGCGGATATCGATCTGCGGATTTTTCGCTGTGCTCCCCACCGCGTAGACCGGCTTGATGCCATTGTGCAGCGCCTGCGGCATCTGCTTCTCGATCTGGGAAACGGACATCGAAAAGCCGTCGAACTGATCGACGGTCTTCATCCATCGGCGAATATCCGTATCGGCGTCCACGCGTAGTTTCGTCACGCTCGATGCTCCCGCGTTCAAGCCGCTGACCTTCAGGTCGGCTTCTACATGACGCAGCGTGACGGGCAACATGGCGGGCATGTTCGGTTCGGCGAAGCGCTCGATGATCCCGAATGTCGACGATGAAAATTTTGCCAGCGGTGGCATGGGAGCGGTCGCGGTCTTCAGCGGGAAGAGATCTGCGTTCGACAACTCACGGCCGCTCGCGTCCTTCAACCCACCAGGCAGTTCAATCGATAAATCCGCGTGTTCCGGCAACGGCGCCGCGAACTCTACCGTGCTGATCTCGCTATCTTTTTCGTCGGGATCGAAGGTCGGCGTTGCGTTGCCGCCCGGGCCACGCAGCGTGATCTTCGCGGCGTCGGTGCGCAGTACGGGCGAGCTGAAGCGGATGCGCAACGGGCGCAGCGGCGTGCAGGGCGCTTTTGCATTTTCACGTTCGCACGAAAAACTTGCGGTGAAGGGGGCGCGGACATCAAAGTCGAAACGTTTCTCCACGTCGTTCGCGAGACCGCTCGGGCCCGCGACGCCACGGCCATAGACGAGTTGCATCTTCGTGGCCGCGGGCAGGGTCTGCTGGCAGGCGAGCGTGAGGACGCGTGCACTGTCTTTTTCAAGGCGGAAGTGCTTGAGCAAGGCGGTGCGTGCGGTGGCATCGATGGACTTGACGGGAATGCGGTTACCCAATCCGTTCGATTCGCACCAGATGTTTTGCAGCGCGGAGGCTTCCGTTGCCGGGCCGTTGAGGCGCAGCACAAAGAACTGGTTCTCCTCGATGTCGCCATACCCCGGCATCACGCTCAGGACAAACGGGCCGCCCGTTTCGAAGCGATATTCGCGCGGTCCGGAAAGCGCGTTTCCAGCGTTCGATTTGAGGCCGTCGTTGAGCGCCACCGAGCAGCGCATGCCGGGCGTCAGGTCCTGATCGAAATCGTAGGA
>NZ_JBSIPA010000699.1:0-2269 GCF_053574605.1 Caballeronia sp. M23-90
TGCCCGGACGACTTCGCGCGCTCGCATCCTGGCGGCGCGCTCGGCCGGCGCCTGCTGACTTATGTACGCGACGTGATGCGCATCGGATCGGAAGTGCCGGTCGTGTCGCTCGACGCAACCGTGTCCGACGCCCTGTTCCAGATCACCGCGAAGCGCATGGGCATGACGGCCGTGGTCAACACGAAGAACCACGTCGAAGGCATTTTCACCGATGGCGACCTCCGCCGCATTCTCCAGCGCGATGGCGACTTCCGCGCGCTGCCGCTGGCGGACGTGATGACGCGTCATCCGCAAACCATCGGTCCGGACCATCTCGCGGTGGAAGCGGTGGAACTGATGGAGCGTTATCGCATCAATCAGATGCTGGTCGTCGATGAAAACGCGATTCTGATCGGCGCCCTGAACATGCATGACCTCTTTTCCAAGAAGGTAATCTGATGTCGACCTTGTCTTTCACGCCGGATATTGCCGCAACCGAAGACGCGCATGAGCGCGCGGGCCGCGTGAAGCTGATGATTTTCGACATCGACGGCGTTTTCACCGACGGCAGCCTCTTCTTCACCGCCGCCGGCGACGCCATGAAATCCTTCAATTCACTCGATGGCCACGGCGTGAAGATGCTGCAATCGGTCGGCGTGCAGACCGCGATCATCACCGGCCGCAACTCCGGCATTGTCGCGGCGCGCGCGGGCGAACTCGGTATCACGCACCTCCACCAGGGCGTCGCCGATAAAACCATCGCGCTCGCCGAACTCCTGCATACCACCGGCATCGCGGCGACTGAATGCGGCTACATGGGCGACGACTGGCCCGATCTCGCCGTCATGCGCCTGTGCGGTTTCGCCGCGGCGCCCGCCAATGCGCATGCGGAAGTGCTGCAGCGCGTGCACTTCGCGGCATCGAAACGCGGCGGCGAAGGCGCAGTGCGCGAAGTCTGCGACGCCATCCTGCGCGCGCAAGATCGTTATGACGGCCTGCTTGCAGCGGCTATGGGAGCCTGAAGATCATGGCGCGCCCGACCAAGCTCACTTCACTTTTGCCGCTCGTCGCCATGGCGGCGCTTGCCGGCATCACGTACTGGCTGCTGCAGGCCACGCTGCCGCCGGCGCAAACGCCCGAGCGTCCGAAAGAACACGCGCCCGACTATTTCGCCAATAATTTTTCCGTCTCCGAACTCGATACCACCGGCACGACGCAGTACCGGCTGACAGCCATATCGATGGTGCATTACGAAGACGACGAAAACAGCGATCTGGTGAAGCCCGCCATGCGCATGTTCCAGCCGCTGCGGCCAACAGTTACGGCGACTTCGGAGCGCGGGACGGTGAACGGCGATGTATCGATCGTCGATTTGTACGAAAACGCCCACCTGTTGCGCGTGGCCGGCTTTGGCGACCCGCAGATGACCGCGGATTCCGAGCACTTCCGGATCCTGGTGAACGACGATGTCATCGAAACAGAAAAGCCGGTTAAACTTCAGCGCGGTCCGTCGGTGATGACGGGCGACGGCATGAACTACAACAACGCGACCCGGGTAATGAAGCTCTTCGGGACGGTACGCGGCCAGATTGCCGCCTCAACCCTGAACAACTCGTCCAAATAAACCCGGCAGTTCCGACGAATTGCGCTTAATCCATTCAAGTGTGACTGCATGAACAAACCGTTTCTCCGACCCGAACCAGGCCGTCTGCGAGCAGCGCGCACTGCGTTTATGCGCCGCGCCGCAAGCCTCGTGCAATTCGGGATGGCGGCAGCCTGCGTGGCATTGCCGCTGGCAGGTTTCGCCCCAGCCGCACATGCCGAACGCGCCGACAGCGACAAACCGCTGAACATCTCGGCCGAAAACATGACCTATGACGACCTGAAGCAGGTCAACATCTTCACGGGTAACGTGGTCGCGACCAAAGGCACGATCATCATCAAGGCTGATCGCGTGGAAGTGACGCAGGACCCGCAGGGTTATCAGTACGCCACCGGCACGTCAACGGGCAACAATCTCTCGTATTTCCGCCAGAAACGCGACGGCCTGGATGAATACATCGAAGGCAATGCCGTGCGGATCGACTACGACGGCAAGCAGGATCTCACCACGCTCACCACGCGTGCGGTCGTGCGCCGCCTGGTCGGGCTGACCAAGATTCAGGACGAAGTGCACGGCAGCGTGATCACCTATGACGGGCAAAAGGACTTCTATACGGCGAAAGCCGGCAAGGACGTCGCGTTTCTGGCGGAAATACGAGAGATTGTTGCCCGTTGACGTGCCGGTGGA
>NZ_JBSIPA010000069.1:0-20301 GCF_053574605.1 Caballeronia sp. M23-90
TCATGCCGCCGCAGCACTTCCGGCCGGGGCAGCCCGATGGAACGTGCGACGCTCGCGCCGAACGGTTTGTTGACGAAGTCGAGATAACGGTCTGTCATCACTGCCTGATGTGCGCCTGGGCGCGTGCATTAAGGTGTATTAAGTGCTTTAGATGCATTCGGGATCATGCCGGGATTGCCTCCGGCTCGTTCGCGAGCGCCTCATGGCGTTTTTGCAACGCATCGAGCATACCGAAATCCGCTCCGAAGTCGTCCACCTTCACGACTTCCACGCCGTAACGCGCGTAGTCGGAGAGTACCTGAGCTTCTTCTGCATCGATAAAACCCTTCGCTTTGCAATCTGCCGCCCAGGCATCGAGGTCGGGCAGGCTTTGGGGCATCGGCGGAATGTGTTTTGATTTGACCGCGTCGCGCAGCTTGAGCTCGATCTGAGCGTATCGCGGATTGAGCGCGAACATCAGCTCGCCGTAACCAATCGGGTCGACGCTCGCATCAGGCGCATATGAGTCCGCGATCAGGCGTTCGCGCGCTTCGCCGGGCGTGGTCATCAACTCGGCAATCAGTGTTCCGAGCCGGTCGCCCGGCACGCGATGTGGCAGGCCGAACGGGAATGCGAGCACGCGCACGAGGCCTGCAGCGACGCGGTTCGGGTAGTTTGACAACACAGCATCGAAAGCAGATTGCGCCTGATGCAGCGCATCTTCGACGCCCCATCGCACGAGCGGGAGATCGGCGTCGCGGCGGCCGTCGTCTTCGAAACGCTTGAGCGTCGCCGAGATCAGGTAAAGCTGCGAGAGGATATCGCCGAGTCTTGCCGACAAACGCTCTCGCCGCTTCAGTTCGCCGCCGAGCACGAACATCGAGACATCGGCGAGCAGGGCAAACGCCGTCGCCATGCGTGTCGATGCGCGATAGTAGGGCACAAGACGTGCATCGGCGCGGGCGGGTTTCGGAATCAGCACGCTGCCGCCCAGCGCGAATACAAGGCTGCGCACCATGTTCGATGCCGTGAAACTGGCGTGGCCGAAGAAGGCGTTATCGAAATCGCGCAGGCCTTTGGCCCGGTCCGAATCCCGTGTTGCGGCCATCTCCCTGAGCACGTACGGATGACAACGTATCGCGCCCTGACCGAAGATGATCAGGCTGCGCGTGAGAATGTTCGCGCCTTCCACGGTGATGGAAATGGGCACTTGCTGATATGCGCGAGCCAGGAAATTAGATGGCCCCATGCAGATGCCTTTTCCTGCGACCACGTCCATGCCGTCGTTGATGACTTTGCGCGCGCGTTCGGTGATGTGATATTTGCGATCGCCGATATCACCGATGGTTTCTCGCCCAGATCCACCGCTTGCGCCGACAAGCGCCGCGCCGCGTCCATCACATAAAGGTTGCCGCCCATGCGTCCGAGCGCTTCCTGCACGCCCTCGAACTTGCCGATCGCAGTACGGAACTGCCGGCGCACCGCCGAATACGCGCCCGTCCCGCGGACGGCGAGCTTGGCCATCCCCACATTCGACGACGGCAACGAAATCGCCCGTCCCGCCGCGAGACATTCCATCAGCATGCGCCAGCCGTTGCCCACTTGATCGCGTCCGCCGATGACCCAGTCCATTGGAATGAACACGTCGTGGCCCCAGTTCGGCCCATTCTGGAACACCGCATTCAAGGGCCAGTGACGACGCCCGATGTTGACTCCGGGATGCTTGGTCGGGATGAGCGCGCAGGTGATGCCTGGTTCATCGGCGGGGCCAAGAAGATGGTCGGGATCGAGCGCACGAAACGCAAGACCGAGTACGGTTGCGATGGGCCCAAGCGTGATGTAACGCTTTTCCCAGGTCACCCGGAAGCCGAGCGTCTCGCGGCCTTCGAACACACCCTTGCACACAATGCCGATATCCGGAATCGCAGCCGCGTCCGATCCCGCATAAGGACTGGTCAGCGCGAAGCAGGGGATTTCATCGCCACGCGCGAGACGCGGCAAATAGTGGTCCTTTTGCGCTTGCGTGCCGTAGTGCATCAGCAGCTCGGCAGGACCGAGCGAGTTCGGCACCATCACGGAAACGGCGGCAGCCGAGCAACGCGTGGCGAGCTTCATGATCACTTGTGAATGGGCATAGGCGGAGAACTGCTTGCCGCCGTACTGCTTCGGAATGATCATGCCGAGAAAGCCCTTTGACTTGATGAACGCCCACGCTGCTGGCGAGAGATCCTGCCAGACGGCGGTCGTTTCCCAGTCATTGGCGATATCGCAGAGCTGGGTGCATTCCCCTTCGATGAAATCGCGTTCTTCCGCCGTCAAGACCGGCGCGCCGGTTTCAAGCAGCGTGTCCCACTTGGGGCGTCCCGAGAAAAGCGCCGCGTCCCACCAGACCGTTCCCGCTTCAATGGCGTCGCGTTCGGTCGGGGACATCTGCGGGAGGATCTTGCGGAAGAGATCAAAGATGGATCGGGTCAGGATCACGCGGCGCAGCGGCTTGATTGCGAGTATTAACGCGGGCACCACAAAAACGATGGCGAGAAGCGTGGTGACAACCGGCCCGGCGATGCCGGCGAGCCATCCGGCCGCGATCCAGATCAAGGCCCACACGAGCCATGCGGTCGCTGGCGCCTGGATATAGATCAACGCGCCGCTCACTATGAACAATGCAATCACGAAGCTGGCTGTCATGACGACCTCTCCTGATAGTGTCCGATGCTCGGGTCACGCGGTGACGACGGAGAACCAGTGTGCCAGTGCGCCAAATACACATTCATCAGCACATTGTGTACCCGTCTTTCGGTCCGCGTTTCAGGCCAACGCTGGTTGCGGTTCCTTCGTATCGATCGGCGCCGCGTTGCATTCGGCGAACATCGACTGGAACGGACACATCTCGCGTGTCACGGCTTGCGGCGCCTTGAGCGCCGCCACCATGATGAGCGCAAGACGTCCTATTAATTGCGGATCTTCGAGGCGCCGCCCCTGCGTAAAGTCATCGATCAGGCTGTTCGTGTCGGCACCAGCGAGAATGCCCGATAGCGATCCAATGCAGAAGTGCAACCGCCAGCCGAGTTCTTCGCGCGGCAAGTGGGGCAGCACGCTCTGGAAGGCGCAGAAGAAACGTTCGGCGACGTCGGTGTACATCGTGCGCAGGTAAGCTCGAATGAACGGCGACGGGTCCGTGTACGCGCGTCCGAGCAGACGCAGCAACGCCGGGCCGCTTCGCTCAGGGCAACGCGACTGCTGCAACGCCGGAATGAACATCGCGCCGAGAATGTGTTCGCATGTGAGTTGCGCGCCGTGCATCGACTGGAAGCGTTCAAGCAACACGAGGCGATTGCGGTTAAGACCGTCGAGACGCCGCGTCAGCATGGCGTGGATCAGCGCGTCCTTGCCGCCGAAGTGGTAGTTCACTGCAGCAAGGTTGGCGTTCGCGCGCGCCGTGATATAGCGCAATGACATGGCCTCGTAGCCCGAGTCGATGTACTGCGCTTCGGCTGCATCGAGCAGCCGGGTCTTGGTGTCGGCGGGGCGAATGGACGGGATGGAACGACTGGGCACTGGCGTCTCCGGAATAGTCTTGGCCTCTGATTGAAACGGGCGTTTAACCGAAGATAAAAACCTTTGGCCAGATGGACAAGCCATTTAATGGAGCGTGCTCTCTAGAAAGAGAACGATCGTGCGGCGAAGGGGAGCAGAAAGCGGGGTGCCGGACGGCACCCCGGAAGGAGCTGGAAGCCTTATGGAAGCCTATAGGGAAGCTTAAGTGGAAGCGCGTGCCACTACCTGCTCGGCGGATTCGGTCATGTCGATACCTCGCCTTTCGCGGCTGAAGAAAATCAGCGCAGCGATCACCACGGCGACCGTGCCGCCGACGAGCGCCATTGCGAGTCCATAGTTATCCCCGTTCTTGACGGCAATCGACGCCTGCATGGTCGCATTCACCGATGCCAGCAAGTTCCCCAGTTGATAGATGAGTCCAGGGAAGGTGGCGCGGATTTCGTCGGGGGAGATCTCGTTCAAATGAACGGGGATGACACCCCACGCGCCCTGTACCGATATCTGCATGAGAAATGCGCCGGCCGCGAGCGCAACCGGACCGCTCGAAAATGCCCACAGCGGCAACACCGGCAATGCGATCAGCGCGGCGATGAAAATTGCCCATCGACGCCCGATTTTTTCGGACATCGACCCAAAGAAAAGGCCGCCGCAAATCGCGCCGATATTCAGGACGATGGTGATCAGCGAAACCGTATGGGGATCGAAGTGATGTTGCTCGCGCAGGAAGGTGGGGTAAAGATCCTGGGTGCCGTGCGAAAAGAAATTGAATGCCGTCATCAGGATGATGGAATAGACGGACAGTTGCCAGTTTTGCTTGAGTGTCTTCAGCAAACTTGGCCGAGGCCGCTTCTCCATCGCTTTCCATGCGGGCGATTCAGGTACATGCGCACGCACGTAAAGGACCAGGAGAGCCGGGGCCACGCCGATGAAAAACATGCCGCGCCAGCCGACATATTGATAGGCAACGCCGAACACGATCGAGGCCAGCAAATAACCGCTTGGATATCCCGCTTGCAAGAGGCCGGAAACGAATCCGCGCGCTTTGGTCGGCACCGTTTCCATGGTGAGGGCAGAACCTACACCCCATTCGCCGCCCATCGCAATGCCGAACAGCGAACGCAGTACCAGCAGCGTGAAGAGGTTTGGAGAGAAGCCGGACAATAACTCGAGCAGTGAATAGATCGCGATGTTGATCATCAGCGTGGGACGGCGGCCGTATTTATCAGCGAGACGGCCAAAGATCAATGCGCCTATGGGACGCATTGCGAGCGTCAAGGTAATCGCGAATGCGACCTCCGGAATCTTTGTATGAAACTCGGCGGCAATATCTTTCAGTATGAAAACCATCAGAAAGAAATCGAAGGCGTCGAGTGTCCAGCCCAAATAGGCCGCTATCGTCACGTTCCTTTGTTCTCGCGTCCAGCTCATTGCCGTATTCCCCTATTCGCGTAATCTAATTAAAAGAACGACGAGGCCGCGGTCTCCTTTGCGCCGCGCCGCATAAGGCGCCCGGCTTGCGTCGGCACGAGGAAGTGTACGCCGCTGTTTAAGCGGATGCTTGAAACGATCGGCCGGATTGGTATTAACCCCGGTAATTCTGTGAGCGGAATACACCGCGGGGCAATCGGATGGCTTTCGAGGTATTCAGCGGTTTAAATATATTGAAAGTATTTTGAATTGATTTTGTATTAATCAATACATTCAAGCCGCTCTCAACCAGCGCGACGAACTTCTGGACATCGACCCGGACGATTTCGAATCGCTGATGCGCGACACGCAAATGCTCGCGTACGCGCGCTTGTTTCGCGATCTGGCGTGTGCGGACATCATGTCTAGCCCCGTTCTCACGGTCGTGGCGTCTGCGCCCGCGACGTCTGCCCGGGACTTGCTCAAGCGCCACGATGTCAAGGCGCTCCCGGTGATCGACGACGCAGATCGGGTCATCGGTATCGTGACGCGCTCGGATTTGATGGACAAGTACAGTGCCGCCACCGCCTTCGACGTGTCGAGCATCTCGCCGCGCTGGTTGAAGCGCAGCACAGCTCCGCTGCCCTTGGTGCGTTCACTGATGAGCCACCACGTTCGCACTGTCGAGGCAACCGCGTCTATTGCCGACCTGGTGCCGATCTTCGCGGCCTGGGGCCATCATCACATTCCCGTGCTCAACGCCGACAAAAAGCTTGCAGGAATGATCACGCAGTCGGATCTGCTCGCGGGTTTGTATCGGCAGGCTTATGCAGACCAAACGCGCGCGAGTGAGACGGCCACGGGCTGATGCGAATCCGGCAGCGAGTCCTGCTATATATTCGGTTTAGCTGCGCGACGGATCACCGATGACAGAACGGACTCGCGCCTTGGTCAAAACCGACTTCGAGCAGCTATCGGAGTTCCGCTACCAGATGCGCCGCTTCGAGCGATTCTCCGAGCAAGCCGCACAAAGCGAAGGCATCACGCCACTGCAGTACTTGCTGCTGCTTCATATCAAGGGTTATCCGGAGCGCGAATGGGCGACCATTGGCGAGCTGGCGGAACGGCTCCAGGCGCAACATCATGGCGTTGTAGCGTTAGTCTCACGATGCGAAGCGCTGAAGCTCGTCAAGCGGGAGGCCAGCGAGACCGACCGCCGTCAGGTTGAAGTGCACCTGCTCAAGACCGGCGAGAAACTGCTTGCGCGACTGGCGGAGCTGCATCGCGCGGAACTCCGGTCCTTGACGAGTTCGTTTCGTGTCCCGCAGATCGATCTATGAAGCGGCTAGCTCCATTCGGTATCGGCGCCTTCGTCGGGGTCTTGAAGCGTCATGCCCGCCGATGGCAACGGCAGCGCCGTTTTGTACCGCACCTGCTTGAGCGCAAAGCTCGACCGAATGTTCGATACCCCTGGAATCTTCGTCAGCCTCTCCACGATAAACCGCTGCAGCGCCTGAATGTCCGGCACCATAACGCGCAACAGGTAATCGGCATCACCCGTCATCAGATAGCACTCCATGACCTCGGGCCGTTCGCTGATCGCTTCTTCGAATTGCCGCAGCGCGTCTTCGTCCTGCTTCGCCAGACTCACCTGAATGAACACGTTGATGCGCAAGCCGAGCAACTCAGGGTTGAGCAGCGTCACCTGCTGCTTGAAAAGGCCCAGTTTTTCGAGCGCGCGAACCCTGTTGAAACATGGCGTCTGCGACAGGTTCACCGCCTGCGCCAGCTCGGCATTGGTAATGCGCGCGTTCTGCTGCAATTGGTTCAGGATCCCGATGTCGATCCGGTCCAGGCGTTTAGGCGATGTCGTCATAACTCGAATATTCTGGAAAAGTGGGACGGCGCAGAATAATTACACTATCCGTAGACCGCCTGAAATGCAAATCAGAGGCACATTCTGTGCAACGGTAGCTAAGCTGTAGTGATATGCAGCGGACTTGTCCCTATCGAAACGCGGAGCCACGCCATGACCGATTTATCCAGCGGAACCGAACATCTGATTTCCATTTCGCGGGGACGCGACGACAGCGATCCGGCCGAAACCGCCGAATGGCTGCAGGCGCTGGACGCGGTCACGGAACATGTCGGCCGTGACCGTGCTCAGTATTTGTACGACCGGCTCGCGGAGCACGCGTTGTCGATCGGAATCGAGTCATCGCGGGCGCGAGTCACGCCTTACACCAACAGCATCCCGCTCGCCGAGCAGCCCCGATATCCGGGCAATCTGGAGATCGAAGAGAAGCTTGCCGCCGCACTGCGATGGAATGCGCTCGCCATGGTCGTGCGTGCGAACAAGGCATACGGTGAACTGGGCGGCCACATTGCGAGTTATGCATCGGCGGCGGATCTGTTCGAAGTCGGCTTCAACCATTTCTTCCGCGCGGCCGCGCCCGATGCCGGGGAAGGCACGGGTGGCGATCTCGTGTATTTTCAGCCGCATTCGTCGCCCGGCGTTTATGCGCGTGCGTACCTTGAAGGTTTCCTGAGCGAAGAGCATCTCGAGCATTACAGGCAGGAAATCGCGGGGCCGGGGTTGTGTTCATATCCGCATCCGTGGCTCATGCCCGACTTCTGGCAGTTCCCGACCGGTTCCATGGGGATTGGTCCGATCAACTCGATCTATCAAGCGCGCTTCATGCGTTATCTGCACAACCGTGGTCTCGCAAAAACGCAGGACAGGAAGGTTTGGGGCTTTTTCGGCGACGGAGAAATGGACGAGCCCGAGTCGATCGGCGCGTTGTCCCTGGCCTCGCGCGAACAGCTCGACAACCTCGTCTTCGTGATCAACTGCAACCTGCAGCGGCTCGATGGCCCGGTGCGCAGCAATGGCCGCATCATCGATGAACTCGAAGCGCAGTTTATCGGCGCGGGCTGGAACGTGATCAAGGTCCTGTGGGGATCGGACTGGGATGCGCTGTTCGCGCGCGACCAGGGTAACGCGTTGTTACGTGCATTCGCGCATACCGTCGACGGCCAGTTCCAGACGTTCTCCGCGAACGACGGCGCGTACAACCGCGAGCGTTTCTTCGGCCAGAACCCGGAGCTTGCCGCGCTGGCATCGCATTTAAGCGATGAAGACATCGACCGCTTGCGCCGCGGCGGTCACGACGTGCGCAAGCTTCACGCAGCGTACGCGAAGGCGCTTGGGCACCGCGGCCAGCCGACCGTGATTCTCGCGAAGACCATGAAGGGCTTTGGCATGGGGACATCGGGCCAGGGCCGCATGACGACGCACCAGCAAAAGAAGCTCGGCTTCGATGACCTCAAGGCATTTCGCGATCGTTTCCGTTTGCCGCTCTCCGACGCGGATGTCGAGGCGGTGAAGTTCTACAAGCCCGCCGACGACAGCCCCGAGATGCAATATCTCCACGCACGACGTGGTTCGCTTGGCGGGTATCTGCCGCGGCGGCGCAGGGTGGCATCGAAGGGATTGGTCGTACCTTCCATTTCGAGCTGGGGCCAGTTCGCGCTCGATGCCGCCGGCAAGGAGATGTCGACGACCATGGCGATCGTGCGCATGTTCGGCAGCCTGATGAAGGACCCGTTGCTCGGTTCGCGCGTGGTACCGGTCGTCGCCGACGAAGCCCGTACCTTCGGCATGGCGAACATGTTCCGCCAGGTCGGCATCTATTCGCCGCTTGGCCAGTTATATGAGCCGGAAGACCTCGGGTCCATGCTTTATTACCGCGAGGACACGAAGGGGCAGATTCTGGAAGAGGGCATTTCGGAGGCGGGCGCGATGTCGTCGTGGATTGCCGCCGCGACTTCTTACAGCGTGCACGATCTGCCCATGCTGCCGTTCTACATCTACTACTCCATGTTCGGCTTCCAGCGTATTGGCGACATCATCTGGGCAGCAGCTGACCAGCGTGCGCGCGGCTTCCTGATCGGCGCAACGGCAGGCAAGACGACGCTCGGCGGCGAGGGGCTACAGCATCAGGATGGCAGCAGCCATCTGGTGGCATCGACCATACCGAATTGCCGCGCTTACGACCCCGCGTTCGCGTACGAGCTTGCGGCGATTGTCGATGAAGGCATGCGCGAAATGGTCGAGCGCCAGCACGACGTCTTCTACTACATCACGGCGATGAACGAGAACTACGCGCAACCGTCGGTGCCCGGCGGCGATCTCGCGCTTGTGCGCGAGGGGATTCTGAAGGGCATGTATCCGCTCGCGACTGGATCGGACGGTTTGGCGCGGGTGCAATTGCTCGGCGCCGGCGCGATCCTCGGCGAAGTGATCGCGGCGCAGCGGATGTTGCATGAGGACTGGGAGATCGATGCGGCGGTGTGGAGCGTGACGAGTTTCACCGAGCTGCAACGCGATGGTATGGCATCCGAACGATTGGCGCGGCTTGGAGAGGATGTGCCTGCGCCTTACGTCACGACGGCGCTGGGATCGTCGCGCGGTCCGGTGATTGCGGCGACTGATTATGTGCGCGCCGTGCCTGAACTGATTCGTGCATACGTGCCGCGACGTTACGTGGCTCTGGGCACCGATGGTTTCGGTCGCAGCGACACACGTCAGGCGTTGCGCGAATTCTTCGAGGTGGATCGTGCGTCGATCGTCATTGCTGCGCTAAAGGCGCTTGCAGACGAAGGCGAAATCGATATGTCAGTGGTGCGCGCGGCTTCGCAGAAGTATGGGAAAGCGGGCAAGGGGCAGGCTGCGCCCTGGCAACGGTAAGCGGCACGATCTAAACAACACTACTGGCTACCCGCTGCGCCGGCGCCGGGCTTCACGCTGCCGTCGGGTTGCGGGACTTCCACGGGCTTGACCTCGACAGGAGCGGTGCCGTTTTCCTTCAAGCCGAGTTTATCGGCGGTCTTGGGCGACACGTCGACGATCCGGTCCTTCACGTAAGGGCCGCGATCCCGGATTTCGATCACCTCGGTTTTGCCGTTTTCCAAATTCGTGACACGGGCCTTGGTGCCTAGCGGCAAGGTCTTGCTCGCGGCGACATTGGATTGGGGGTTCATCGGCGTACCATCAGCCATCTTTTTCGAGTAGAAATTTCGGCCGTAGTACGAAGCCGTTCCCTTTCGTGCCTTGCCGGTGCGATCGAGATTTTTATGATGGGCTCCCTTCGCGCTCGACTCGCGGGCAACACTCGATGCTGCTTCTGTCGCGTGAAGCGCGGTGCTCACGCAACACGACACGATCACGAGTAGAAGCGGTTGAAGCCTGTGTCTTCGCTGTGGTTTTGAACGGGCGGCACAAAAGTCGATCTTCAATTACTGCTCCCCTTTTGCCTGTCAAAAGCATTGGACGTCCAATTCGGCGAAAATGGCGCCGAGATTCGGCGGACGCACGCGCTCTCGAAAGGTTCGCACGTCGATGCGGGGTGTATGTGCGGTGTCGTACATAATTGCGTCAATCAACAACGCGTCGCTCATCAGCGCAGAGGTTCGCGAAACGCTATCAAGACAAACGGACACGCGAGAATGGACAAACAAACCTTACAGGCTTACGACACCGACGCTGCCGGCTTCGCGAAGGAATGGCACGAGCAAGCGGCGCCTGTCGACATGTACGACTTGCTGCGACATCATTTCAAACCCGGACCGACCGTCGATATAGGTTGTGGTTCCGGCCGCGAAGTTGCGTGGCTCGTGGCGAACGGTTACGACGCACACGGCTTCGATGCATCCGAAAGCCTGCTGCAACACGCACGTGCAACGCACCCGGAGATTCGCTTCAGTTTCGCCGCGCTCCCGGATCTCGCCGGCGTTGAAAGGGGCGTCTATGAGAACGTCCTGTGCGAGACGGTGATCATGCACCTGGAACCTGAAACGCTTCCCGACGCGGTACGCAGTCTGCTCGATCTGCTGCGTCCCGGCGGCACGCTTTACCTGAGCTGGCGGGTCACGCAACACGCATCGCAACGCGACAAAACCGGCCGCCTGTACGCCGCTTTCAATAAACAAGTGGTCCTCGATCAGCTCGGTGCGCAACATGCCATCCTGTCCGATACCGAGCAGACCAGCGTTTCGTCGGGCAAGACGGTGCATCGGCTGATTGTTCGCAACACCGCGGCCGCAGCGGCTATCGATGCCGGTCGAACAACGCGCGAAGGTTGACGGCAAGGCTCAGCAGTATCGCCAGGGCGCCGAGTGTTTCGAGTAGTGGAGACAACATCGCGTCGGATCTCCTGATGATTCTGGAAGACCTGCAGTAGAAGCAACCTGGACCAGTTGCGAGCAGAGGATCAATCGATGTCATTCTGCCGGGATTGCCAGCCACCACAATGTGGATGATGCGAACTGTGCCTTAGGGTATAACTAAGGCTGATCCACTCGAACGATCCTCTCGATGCGCTTTGACCTCATCGACTTACGCCTCTTTCTCTACGTGCTGGAAACCGGCAGCATCACACATGGCGCAGCGCAGGCGAACATGTCGCTGCCATCTGCAAGCGCGCGTCTGCGAGGCATGGAAGAGGCGTTGCGCATGCCGCTGCTCGAGCGTGGTCGGCGAGGCGTGGAGACCACCCCCGCCGGGGATACACTCGCGCACCACGCGCGGCTCGTGCTTGCACAAATCGAACGCATGCAGGGTGAACTGGGCGAGCATTCCGAGGCCCGCAAGACCCGCATCCGGCTATGGGCGAACACTGCTGCAGTCACCGAATTCCTGCCGCGTCCGCTAGCCGAGTTTCTTCGCGATCACCCGAATGTTCACATCGATATGAAGGAGCGGCAAAGCGCTGAAACCGTCAAGGCGGTGCTCAACGGCTCGGCGGAAATCGGTATCGTGGCCGACGCCGTGGAGCACGGTTCGCTGCAGGCGTTTCCGTTCGCCACCGATAAACTCGTGCTGATCGTCGCGCGTGACCATGCATTGAGCGGCCAACGCAAGGTCGCGCTCAGGGACGTGGTCGGGGAAGATTTCATCGGCCTGAGCGCGGGCAGCGCGCTCTCGGAATATCTCGGCGAGCAGGCGTTGTTCGCGGGGCAGAATTTCTATTTCCGTGCGCGCATGCGGACCTTTGAAAACATCTGCTGCATGGTGGAGCATGGAGCCGGAATCGCGATTGTTCCGGTCACTGCGGCGCGGCGTTATGGGGGAACATTGGGTGTGCGGATCGTGGAATTGACCGATCGTTGGGCGCCGCGCCAGCTTCTGATCGTCGTGCGCGATCTGGACGCGCTGCAACGGCCGGAAAGGGCGCTTGTCGATGGTCTGATTCAGGTTCAACAGGTCAAATCGAAATAACCCTTCGCCATGCATACGCCGTTGACCAGGATCTCCACATCATGCCTTCCGGCGTAATGCACGCGCGTGGTGAAGTCGCGGATGTTCTGCGTGCGTTCTATTGAAACGCGCTGGCGTGCGTCGAGCGTCAGTTCCTTGAGCTTGAAGACCTTCGCGGCTGTTGCGCCGGATTTCTTCACATAGTGCATGCGGTAGTCGATCACGAGGCGCTGGCTTTCATCGCTTTTCGATGCCAGTTCGAACGACAACGTGACCCGCTCACCAAGCGTTATCGCAGCCGGCGAAACGATGAACTTGCTCAGCTTGACCTCGGGCGTGCCGCCCGCGCCGATCAACGCCAGCGCGCGGCCGTTACCGTCCTTGATCAGCGAGCGCAACGCACGTTTTGCGATCCACGCGGTATGCGCTTGATCGATGGGCCACGTCTTCAACCGGTCCAGGACCCATTCAGGATGCACCTTCGTGACATCGTTGAGATGGTTGGCGACGGACTTGCGCACATAGAGGCTCGGGTCCGCGCGCAGATTCTCCAGAATAGGGGCGGCGAGCGCCGGGTCGGCCATGATGGCGTCGAGCCGGAACGACCAGGGCAGGCGCGGGCGTGAACCCTCGCTTGCAAGCCGGCGCACGTGATCGCTTTCATCGCGCGACCAGACTTTCATGATGGCTAGCGCCCGCTTCAGGTCCTGGCGCAGGAACTCGCGGACGGCGAATTCGGACGAACCGAATCCCGTGAAGTACTTGAGCGCATCCATGGAAAGCTCGAAGTCGTCCCGGCCGTACTGCCCGACATAATCGGGAAGAACCAGCGTCGAAAATCCTTGCTGCATGTTCGGTGCGAGCACGCGAAGAATGTTTAGCGCTTCGCTGAAATCTTCCGGAAGCGTCGCGTGCAATGCATGCGTCATGCGGCGCAGGCGTTGCATCAGGCTTAGGGTTTCAAGGTCCGCGAGCGCGACCTTCAAAAAGCGGCGCGTATCGAATGAAGGATGGACCGCCTTGACCTCTCGTGCAGCCAGGCGAAAGCGGGCTTCGTTGAAAATTTCCTTGAGCGCGGGGTTTTCGGTGACCGTCATCGTTATCGTTTTTTGGGTGAAGGGATTGCAAAGCATAGCCGCAACGCCTGTCGGATTGTTTCAGGAGGCGCGAACCGTGCCTCAAGTATCGCTGTGATTAGCCGTTAATACCGGCGTCACCCTACGCACGTTCCATCTCGCCTTCGACCACTCGACGCTTATTCCCGCGAACGTGTCTCGCTATCCACGCTTCATCGGGACGCATCGCGCTGCCTTCGCCGCAGCGAATCGCGTTCAATCGGCTGCGTTTCACCGGGTTCATCGACAGGAAGGCCGGGATGCACGCGGACAACATCGAATATCTCGTTTTAATGAGTCGTCAACATGCTTAAAAAAATAAGTGTCTCATCCGGCCTGCTGTTCGTGCTCGCCGTGTTTTGCCTGTTCCAGGTCCTGACCGAAGGCCTCGGTTTCTGGTCCCTTACCTCCACGCATGCCGACGTCAGCAACCTCTCGGACATCGCACTCAGGCAGGCCAACGCCGTCAACGAAACCACGCAACGCCTGATGGACGCCCGCATCAACCTGTCGCGCGCCGGCACGCGCATGGTCCGTGGCGGCACGGAACCTGTTGAGATTGTCCAGCACGCGCGCGAACAACTCACGCTCGCCGACAAATCGTTCAGCGCGTTCCTGAACGCACCCAAGACCGGCGATGAAAACCAGGCGCGCGCCATCGCATTGCAGGAAAAATTCAAGGCGTATCACGGCGCGCTGAGCGAACTGGCGCAATTCCTCGATGGCAACAACATCCAGGCGTTCCTCGATCAGCCTACGCAAGGTTTTCAGGACCGTTATCTCGCCGAACAACGAACCTTCGCGAATTTCAGCGATGCCGCCAGCCAGTCGTATCTCGATTCCATCGATGCACGCCTGAACCTTTTCCGCGGCGTCGGTCTGGCGATTTTCGTGGCGCTGGTCGCGGGCGTGGTGCTGGTTCACATCGCGTTGCGCCGGGGTGTGATCGCACCGCTCGAAGAAGCGGGGCGTCACTTCGAACAGATTGCAGAGGGCAAGCTCGACGAGCGCATCGCCGATCGCGGCAGCAACGAGATCGGCCGTCTCTTCGCGAGTCTCTCCGCGATGCAGGCAAGCGTTGCGCATACTGTCAGGACGGTGCGCGAATCGTCCGATTCCATCAACCTCGGCGCCGATGAAATCGCCACCGGCAACGCCGACCTTTCGGCACGCACGGAGAACCAGGCGGCATCGCTTGAAGAAACAGCGTCGAGCATGGAAGAGCTGACCGCCACGGTGCGCCAGAACGCCGATCATGCTCGCGATGCCAACAGTCTCGCTGGCGACGCGTTGACCGCGACCTCACGAGGCACGGGCGTGGTCGATCAGGTGGTGGAGAAGATGAGCAGCATTGCGAAGAGTTCGGACAAGATCGCGGAGATCATTTCGGTCATCGACGGCATTGCGTTCCAGACCAACATTCTCGCGCTGAACGCGGCGGTCGAAGCGGCGCGTGCGGGTGAGCAGGGCCGCGGATTTGCTGTGGTCGCAAGTGAAGTGCGTGGTCTTGCGCAACGCAGCGCGCAATCGGCGAAGGAGATCAAGGCGCTGATCGGCGAATCGGTTTCGCAAGTGAACGACGGCTCCGCGCTCGCTGAACGCGCCGGCGAGGCGATGCGTGAAGTATCGACATCCATATCCCGCCTCACGCAAATGATGGCCGAGATCAGCGCGTCATCGCTTGAACAAAGCACGGGTATCGAGCAAGTGAATCAGGCGGTCGTCCAGATGGATGAAATGACGCAGCAGAACGCCGCGCTGGTGGAGCAGGCGGCCGCTGCCGCGACGTCGCTGCATGAGCAAACGCGTCATCTGAAAGCGGCGGTCGCGGTGTTCAGGATCGCTTGAGGCGCGCCTGAATCAGTCAGCTATTGGCCGGTCGTTTCGGCGGCGGTTCGCGCGAAGGAACCTTTGAACGTTTTCCAGCCGAGCGTCCAGCCCATGCGCGCAATCATCAATCCGATCAGCGCTGCGGCGACGCGGTCCGACATCGGCACGCCGGCCATGCTGCCCAGGATCCCAAGCACGGCAACACACGCCGATATCGCATCCGAGCGCGCATGCCACGCGCTCGCAACGAGAACGCTCGAGCGGGTGCGTTTGGCCACGCCCATGATGTAGCGAAACAGCGCCTCCTTGGCGACGATCACGAACACTGCAACCACGAGTGCGGCTGCATGAACGGAGGCGCCGTTGCCAGCGTCGTTCATGTGGCTGAGACTCGTCCAGAGCGTTTGCATTCCGGTTGCAATCAGCAGGATCGCTATGAGAAGGGACCCCGCGGTTTCATATCGATCGGACTGGTTGAATGCGTAACCTGCCCGGCGATGCGCTGCCGCTGCGCTCAGGCGCAACGCGATCAGCACCATGCCGTCGGCGCCGAGATCGGCCAGGGTATGAACGCCGTCGGCGAGCAGTCCATCCGAAAAAGCCATCCATCCAATGACGATCTGCACCGTCATCAGCACCGCATTCAAAAGGACACTCGCTTGGGCTGCTCTGAAGGCAGAGGCAGTGTCATGCTTTTCGCGGCCGTACTCGGACGTCGACGACATCGTGGGGACTGTTTTTTGTGGTGGTACAGCACCGTAACCGCGTCGCGTGGCGAAGATATGACACGGAGGCGTTGAACGGAAGCAGTCGGGCAGAAACGAGCGGACAACAAAAAACCCCGCGAGCCAAAAGCATCACGGGGTTTCTCGATGTTTCCTTACTGCCTGAATCTTTGGTGCCCAAGAGAGGACTCGAACCTCCACACCTTGCGGCGCATGGACCTGAACCATGTGCGTCTACCAATTCCGCCACCTGGGCCAAGCGGTACAGCGAAGACCGGTATTGTAGCCAACCGTCCCGCGCTGTCAATGGGCGAGTGAGAAATAGCCGGTTGCCGGCTGTTCAAGACCCTAAACGATACCCACCGGCACGCGGCGCGCAAGCGCGCACATCAGCTCGTATCCGATCGTGCCTGCGCTGCTCGCGACATCGTCTATGCGGATCTGGCCGCCCCACAATTCCACGCGCGAACCCACGCGTGCGGCGGGAACGGGCGTGAGGTCGACGGTCAGCATATCCATCGAAATCCGTCCGACCAGGCGCGTCTTCACGCCGTCCACCGCGACCGGCGTGCCGGTTGGCGCGTGCCGTGGATATCCGTCGGCATAACCGCACGCGACCACGCCGATACGCATCGCGTGCGGCGCCGTGAAGGTGCGCCCGTATCCGACGGTTTCGCCCTCGCGCAGTGTCTGGACGCCGATCAATTCGCTGCGCAGGGTCATGGACGCCTGAAGCGGCACATCGGCGATATGTTCGGCCATACCCGTCGGCGACGCGCCATACAACACGATTCCCGGGCGGACCCAGTCCCGATGCGTGCGCGGATGCCAGAGCACCGATGCCGAGTTCGCGAGGCTGCGTTGTCCCGGCATGCCGGCGGTGGTGGCGTCAAAGCGGTCCATCTGCCAGTCGACTTCGCCTTCGTCAGCGTTGGCGAAGTGGTTCATCAGCGTGATCTCTCCAATAATTATGCATTCGCGCGCGCGATCCCACGCGGCGCGATAGACGTCCGGCGCAAAACCCAGGCGGTTCATGCCCGAGTTCATCTTGAGATAGATATCGATGGGACGCGTTGCTTTGCAGCTCGCTAGCAGCGCGAGTTGTTCATCGCAATGGACGGCGGTGGTCAGGCGGTATCGATCGGCAATCTGCACGTCTTCTGTCGTGAAAATGCCTTCGAGCAGGAGAATCGGTTTGTTCCAGCCGAGTTCGCGCACGCGGACTGCCTCGTTCAGGTCGAGCAGACCGATGCCGTCCGCCGCGTCCAGCCCCGGATAAATCCGTTCGATGCCGTGACCATAGGCGTCCGCTTTCACGATGCCCCAGATGCGCGCCCCGGCAACTCTCTGTCTGGCGACTTCGAGATTGTGCCTGACGGCGTTGGGGTGGATTTCGGCGAAGATCGGGCGTGGCATGGCAGAGGAGTAGGTGGGGAGTAGAAACCGTCAGGGGCGGATCGCGTTCTGTCCGAAGGCAAGCCAGGCGGGACCGGAAGCGCCGGATCGCAGGGATTGCCACTATCGTAACGAGGCGCGCGCAGTTTTTGTTTTTGTATTAATGCGCTTGCGCAGGTGTATCGACTGACATTCGAGCTGTCGTTGTGACTGGGGCTTGGAGCCGGAAACGAAAAAGCCTTCCGGTTAAGGAAGGCTTTTTGTAAAACAAGGCTGCTTTTGCGGAGCAGAAACTATGTGCATCAACTTCTACTACGAACCGCGAAGCCTTGCTTCAGCTTTTTGGTGCCCAAGAGAGGACTCGAACCTCCACACCTTGCGGCGCATGGACCTGAACCATGTGCGTCTACCAATTCCGCCACCTGGGCAGTGTGCGTATGCAGCAAAGAACGTAATTATAGCCGGGCTTGTCGCCCTGTCAAGCATTTTGAGACCCAAAGTAAAACGGGGCCGCGAGCCATTGTCCATATGGCTTAAGCGCCGATATGGCCTCGTTTGCGGGTGTTAGAATGATTCGCAGACTATTCGTGAACGAACCGGAACAACGTTAAGCGCAACGTCCCGGCAACGCGCCGGCCCACCGCTTTCAGGACGGCGGGCAAAGTCAGGACGGGAAGCCCGGAGCGCGTTACCCGTGCGTTGCCCGATTAACCGCGACATTCAGTTAGACGAGAAGAGATCATCGATAAGCCCTTGAACAAATATCCGTATCCGATTCCGAGCCGCGAAGAAATTCTCGGCGTGTTGCGCACGAGCGAAGCCCCGCTTGCTGCGAACGACATCGCTGAAGCTCTGTCGATCAAGCGCCAGGAGCGCGAAGGATTTTTCAAGCGATTGGGAGCCATGGAGCGCGACGGCCAGGTCCGTCTCGACAAACGCGGCTACTACCAGCTCACGCATCCCTCGAATTTCGTGGCGGGCCGGGTCCAGGGCCATCGCGACGGTTTCGGTTTCCTGATTCGCGACGACGGCCAGGACGACCTGTTTTTGCCCAACGGCGAAATGCAGAAAGTCATGCACAACGACCGCGTGCTCGCGCGGATCGTCGGCTATGACCGCCGCGGACGTCCGGAAGGCCATATTGTCGAAGTCACGGATCGCGCGAATAAACGCATTATCGGCAGGCTGATCAGCGAAAACGGCGCGCTGATTCTCGTTCCCGAAGACAAACGCATCGGTCACGACATCCTGATCACGCAGAACCCGAAGAAGGCGAAAGTGGGGCAGGTGGTATCGGTGGATCTCACCGATTTTCCGAGCCGTCACTCGCAGCCGCTCGGGCGTGTGGTCGAAGTGATTGGCGATATCGACGACCCGGGCATGGAAATCGAGATTGCGGTGCGCAAATACGGCGTGCCGCACGAGTTCAGCGATCGCGCGCTCGAGCAAGCCTCGAAGCTGCCCGACGAAGTGCGTCCGGCTGACATCCGGCATCGCGTGGATTTGCGCGATGTGCCGCTCGTGACCATCGACGGTGAAGACGCACGCGACTTCGACGACGCCGTGTATTGCGAACCCATGAATGTTGGTCGGGGTACAGGCTTTCGCTTGCTGGTCGCGATTGCCGACGTCTCGCATTACGTGCGCCCGAATGAAGCGCTGGACGTGGACGCGCTCGATCGCAGCACGTCGGTGTATTTCCCGCGCCGCGTGATTCCGATGTTGCCTGAGAAGCTGTCCAACGGCTTGTGTTCGCTGAATCCGCAGGTTGATCGTTGCGTGCTGGTCTGCGACATGGTGATCACCGCGCGTGGCGAGATCAAGGCGTACCAGTTCTACCCGGCTGTGATGCATTCGGCGGCGCGGTTGACGTACACGGAAGTTGCATCTGTCCTGACCAATACGAAGGGACCCGAAGCTGCGAAGCGCGCTGATCTTCTGCCACAACTGCAGAATCTCTATGGCGTGTACAAGTCGCTGCACGCGGCGCGCCAGAAGCGCGGCGCGATCGACTTCGATACCACCGAGACGTATATCGTATGTAACGCGCAGGGCAAGATCGAGCAGATCGTGCCGCGTCACCGGAACGACGCGCACAGGCTGATCGAGGAGTGCATGCTGGCCGCGAACGTCTGCGCCGCGGATTTCCTGAAGCGCAACAAGCACCCGGGGTTGTATCGCGTGCATGCCGGGCCTACGCCCGAAAAGCTCGAGAATCTGCGTGCGTTCCTGCGTGGCGTGGGACTGGCGTTGGGCGGTGGCGAGAAGCCGCACGCAAGCGATTACGCCGCGCTCATGGCGATGGTTCGTGACCGGCCGGATGCGCAAATGCTGCAAAGCATGGTGCTGCGTTCCATGCAGCAAGCCGTGTACAGCCCTGACAACATCGGCCACTTTGGACTCGCGTACGAAGCGTATGCTCACTTCACGAGCCCGATCCGCCGATATCCGGATTTGCTCACGCATCGCGCGATCTACGCCATCCTGCAAGGCAAGAAGTACCAGCCTGAAGTCGGTCACGACGTCACGCTCAGCACCGGATTGACGAAAGCCGCACGCGCCATGCAGAAGTCCGACGACGAGTCGCGCAGCCGTCAACGCAACAACGTCGCGATCTGGGAAGAACTCGGACTGCATTGTTCGTCGAATGAACGGCGTGCCGACGAAGCCTCGCGCGACGTGGAAGCCTGGCTCAAGTGCTATTTCATGCGCGACAAGCTTGGCGAAGAGTACGGCGGCATGGTCAACGGCGTGACGACGTTCGGCATTTTCGTGCAACTGGATTCGTTGTTCATCGAAGGGCTGGTGCATATCACCGAGCTCGGTGCGGACTACTTCCAGTACGACGAGATCAAGAACGAGTTGCGCGGCGAACGCACAGGCATCCGTTACCGCATGTCGGATCGCGTGCGCGTGCAGGTGAGCCGCGTGGATCTGGATTCGCGCAAGATCGACTTTCGTCTCGTCCGCGATACACCCGTCAAGCCGCCCGGCCGTTCATCGGCGCCGGCTGCGGCGGTTGAGCACGCGGGCA